>NZ_SGTV01000011.1:0-114192 GCF_005435035.1 Halorubrum sp. SD690R
ACAACTTGATCAAGAACTTGGGAACCGCCTGTTTGACACACTCGACGATCTCCGTGAGGCTGCTCTCTCTGCACTCGACCGGGTCGAAATCCCAGATGTGTTTACGTATTTATGTCCGTGAGTATGAGTCCCACCCCGCACCGCGACCGCACCTCACACCTCCCCAGCCTCGTCAGTCGCCTCCGCTTCGCTCCGGTGACTGACTCCCTCGCGCGTGCTGCTCGGCCGCGGGGCGGCCTCGCAGGCACGCGCCACCGCCTCTTATTTGTAAATAGTCGCCACTGCTCACGGATTGTTCGCAACAGCAGAATGGGACCGCCCGGATTCGAACCGGGGTCACGAGCACCCAAGGCTCGGAGTATACCACTAACCCACGGTCCCGTACTCCTACATACCCCGAAGAGCCGCTAAAGGGTTTCGTTGCGCGTCGTCACTCCTCGTCGTCGCGCCGTTCGAGGTCGGCGACGATGTCGTACGGGTCGGTCCCCTTCCGGACCGAGTCGAGGATGAAGAACGCCTCGTCGGGCGCGAGGAAGTGCCGCGTCACCCCGCGGCCGAGCGGCGTCGGCTCGAAGCCGTCGATGAAGTTCCACTCCAGCAGCTTCCCGAGCGCGTGCTTGGTGGGGACCTCGCCGATCATCCGGTCGTTGAGGCGCTTCGCCTTCTTGCCGGCGACGACGACGTTCGCGAGCGTCTCCTCGGCGGCCGCGGTCTCGTCGTAGTGCGTCGCCACGTCCTCCATCTCGCCTTTCAGCAGGGTGAACGCCACCTCGTCCTCCGTGCGGTCCATCGACCCGTGGTAGACGCCGTCCGGCTCGACGAGGAGGTAGACCCGGCCGCGGTCGTGGTAGTCCGGGCGTCCGGCGCGCCCGAGCATCTGCGAGAACTCCTGGACGGAGAGCCACTCGATCCCCATCGCCAGCGAGTCGAAGATCACCTGCGAGGCGGGGAAGTCGACGCCGGCCGCCAGCGCCGCGGTGGTGACGACCGCCGAGAGGTCCTGATTCCCGAACATGCGCTCGACCTTCTTCCGGCGCCCGTAGTCGAGGCCGGCGTGGTACGGCGCGGAGTCGTACCGGAGCTTGCGGCTGATCTCGTGACAGCGCCGCCGCGAGTTGGTGAAGATGATCGTCTGCCCGCGGTACCCCTTCGACGACTTCGTGTCGAACTCGCGTTTCACGAGCTTGTCGGCGATCTGGGCCTTCTCACGGCTATCAGCGAAGGTGACGTGGCGCTCGATGGGGACCGGGCGCTCCTCGTACTCGATGAGCGTCGCGCGGAGCTTCTCCGCGAGCCACTCCGGGTTCCCGACGGTCGCCGAGAGGTAGACGAACTGCGTCCCGTCGTAGCCCGCGCGGGTCTCCATCCGGTCCTCGCTGTAGTACTTCAGCCGGGAGATGAGCCCGTCGAGCCGGTGGCCGCGCTGGCCCTCCTTCAGCGTGTGGACCTCGTCGATGACGACCGTCCCCACGTCGCCGAGGTCCTTGCCCGTCCGGAGCGCGTGGTCGATCCCCTCGTAGGTGCCGACGATCACGTCGGCGTTCGGGTCGAAGCGGTTGCCGTCGTCGTTCACCCGCGAGGAGCCGACCCGGATGGAGACGTCGAGCAGGTCGCCGTAGCGGTCCTCGAAGTCCTCGTGCTTCTGGTTGGCGAGCGCGACGAGCGGGACCAAGAAGAGCAGCTTCCCGTCCCCCTTCAGCGCGCGGTCGATCCCGGTCAGCTCGCCGACGAGCGTCTTCCCCGTCGCCGTGGCGCTCACCACGAGCTGGTCGTCGCCGTCGAGCAGGCCGTTCCGCACGGAGAGACTCTGGACCGGCAGTAGCTCCTCGAAGCGGCCTTGGAGGTGCGAAGAGAGGTCCGGATGGAGGTCCAAGTCTTCGGTCCGGACGGGCGAGACGTCGTCGACGTTCGCCGACACCTCGTCGTACTTCGTGAGGTCGGGGTCGAGTCCGCCCTGGAGGAGACTCACGATCCGGTCGAGGTCGCCCGACTCGTACAGCAGCTCCTCCAATCGCTCCTCGGCCGCGCCCGTGAACTCCCCTTTGTACGACAGCTCCCGCTCTAGCTCCCGGCGGGCGCAGTCCCGACAGATCAGCTCGCCGTTGTGGTCGATGGCGTCCTCGCTCGTGATCGGCCCGTAGCGCCCGTCGCTCGCGCAGCGCCGGCAGGTCCGGACCGCCGTCGCCTCCAGCTGGTAGCCGTCGAGCATCTCCTTCAGCCGCGTCCGGTTCTCCGGCGAGGTCTGCTCGGAGATGCGGATCCGACCGGCCGCCCGCGCGAGGTCGACGAACTCGTCCGGCTGGCGGGGGTGGTCCTCCCCGTCGCGGATCACCCGGAACTTCCCCGGGCGCGGGCCCGCGGAGGTCTTCTTGAGTTCGAGCCGCCCGCGGAGCACGCGCTTGCCGTCGCGGTTCGCGACGACGGTGTAGTCGCTCCGCGCCTCGTGGAGGAACAGCGTCTCGACCTCGGCCAGCTGCTGTGACACTGCCGTGCGGTACGCGAGCGAGGTATTTCAGGTGTTCGGCTCGGGGATCGGAACCGGTTCGGAGACACGCGGCGCCGCGGCTACGTCACGCGAACGCGCGGAGAAAAACCCGCCTCACGGACGGGGTCGGGGTCGAGGGGTCTACGAGACGAGCAGCTTCTCGCCGCGGTCGACCGTGATCCGGCACGGCGGGGAGAGCTTGTTGTACGCGCGGCGGAACGCCTCCTTCACGACGGAGGCCTGCTCGACGTCGCAGTAGGCGGTGAACACGACGTCGTCCTTGTTGAGCCGCGCGGCGGTGCCGACGGGCTTGCCGAACGCCTGGCGCATCCCGTCGGAGACGCGGTCCGCGCCGGCGCCGGTCGCCTGCTTGTTCTCTCGGATGACCTGGTGGGGGAACTTGCGGAGGGTCATCTTGTAGTTGCCCTCGCCGAGCTCCTTGATCAGGTGGCGGTTCGCCGAGAGGCGCGCGCTCTCCAGCGACCCGTGTCGAACCTGGAGCTCCTCCTCGACGCGGAGGCTGATCTGGACGGGGTAGTCGTCCGGCTCCGCGGAGAGGTCGCCCATGTTGTGCTGGGCGATCTTCGAGCCGGGGATACCCGTGATGTACTCGCGGCGGGTGTACGACGGCTTGTCGATCGTCCGATACATAGAGGCGGGTTTGTCAGACATGGCTACTTGTCCGATGTAGCCCGCGCTGCGGCGATAAACCCTTCGATAGCGAGGCGTCCGCCGCGGCTCCTCAGGGAGTCAGCGCCGGCGATCCGCCGGATTGCGGTCTGCGTTGACACGCCGCCCGCTCACTCCTCCGGCGTCGGTTCGAGCGCGACGTGGTCGAAGCCGCGCTCCGCGAGCCGCTCCGCGGCGCGGTCGGTGACCGACGGGGCGACTAAGATCCCGCGCACCTCCGGCGAGTCCGCGTCGTCGGTCTCGCCGTCGTTCGCCTCGATCCCCAACTCCTCGCGGAGCGCCCGGACGTACCGCGCGAGCTGTCCCACGGCGTCCGGACCGACCCGGCGGCGCTTCAACTCGACGACGACCGGCGTGCCGTCGGCGTCAACGCCGAAGACGTCCATCGGACCGGCGCTGGACGGGCGTTCGGTCTCGCGGGGCTCGAACCCGGGCTCGACGAGGTCGGGGCGCTCCAAGATTCGGGTCCGGAGGTCCTCCTCGCTCCCGTGGAGCGTGAGGTCGCGGCCGCCGGTCACGGCCATCGCGGAGAGCTGGTCGACGGCCGCGAAGCGGACGGTCAGGGTCTCGTCGGGGTTGCTCCGCGTCGAGCGCACGCGCAGCCGTCCCTCGCGCACCGCGGCGCGGTGTTCCGACCCCGGCGGCTGCCAGTTGACGGGTTGCCGCCCCTCGTCGGTGTGGACGAGGGCGGCGCCGTCGGGCTTCAACACGAGCAGTCGGTCGCCGGCGCCCAGGTCCGAGGCCGCACGCCCCTCGTAGCTGACCGTACAGCGGCCGAAGACGCTGATCAGGTCGCCGCGCTCGAAGGCGTCCTCCAGCTCCCAGAGGGCCTCGCGGTGGCTCGGGTCGTGGACGCTCGTGACTGTCACTGGCTCTCGTAAGCGGTCGCGGGGGAAAAAGGACGCGAGCCGGGGCCGGTCGTCACCGTTCGGCGAGGCGACGCGCCGTTCGGCTCGTCTCAGTCGCCGCGCCGCGACACGACAATGCCGGCGACGAAGAGGACCGCGCCGAGCGCGAACGCGGCGACGCGAAGCGTCGTGTCGGAGACGAGGATTCCGGCTAACACCGAGACACCGAATCCGGAGTGTAACACCGCGGTGAGATTCATACGTCCGGTACGGTCGCGCGGCACAAAAGCGGGTCGAACCGGCGGGCTCGGCGGTCGCCGTCCGGCCGGGTCAGGTCCCGTGTTCCCAGCTCCCCATGTACTCGCGCTGCTCGTCGCTGAGGTCGTCGTACTCGACGCCCTCGGCGGCGAGCTTGATGTCCGCCACCTCGCGATCGAGCTCGTCGGGCACGTCGTGGACGCCGGCGTCGTACGCGTCGCCGTTGGCGGCGAGCTCGCGGACGACGACCGCCTGAACGCCGAAGCTCTGGTCCATCACCTCGACCGGGTGGCCTAAGGCGATGGGCGCGGCGAGGTTGACGAGGCGGCCCTCCGCGATGACGTTGAGGACGCGGCCGTCGGGCATCTCGAACCCCTCGACGCCGTCGCGGACCTCGTAGCGGTCCACGGCGAGGTCGTCGAGGTCGTCGAGGTTCACCTCCACGTCGAAGTGGCCGGCGTTCGCGAGCAGGACGCCGTCGCTCATCTCCGCGAAGTGCTCGCGGGTGATCACGTCGCGGTTGCCCGTCGTCGTGATGAACACGTCGCCCTTCGCGGCGGCCTCCTCCATGGGGAGCACCTCGTACCCCTCCATGTGCGCTTCGAGCGCCTTCCGCGGGTCGACCTCGCAGACGATGACGTTCGCGTTCTGCCCGGACGCCTTCTTGGCGACGCCCTTCCCGCACTGGCCGTAGCCACCGACGACGACGTTCTTCCCGGCCCACGAGAGGTTCGTCGTCATCGCGATGGTCGCGAGCGACGACTCGCCCGTGCCGTGGACGTTGTCGAACAGCTGCTTCATCGGCGTGTCGTTGACGGCGAAGACGGGGTAGTGGAGCTCGCCGTCGGCGTCCATCGCGCGCAGGCGGTCGACGCCCGTGGTCGTCTCCTCGGCGCCGCCGACGATGGAGTCGATCAGGTCGGGGTATTCCTCGTGGACGAGTTTCACCATGTCCATCCCGTCGTCGACGGTGACGGTCGGCTCGTGGGCGATGCAGGCGTGCATCGCGTCGTAGTACTCGTCGTCGTCGACGCCCCGCACGGCGTAGGAGGTGATCGACTCGTGGTCGTCGAGCGCGGCCGACACGTCGTCGTGCGTCGAGAGGGGGTTACACCCGGTGATCGCCACCTCGGCGCCGCCCTCGGCGAGCAGTTCGACGAGGTTCGCCGTCTTCGCCTCGACGTGCATCGCCATCGCGATCGTCTCGCCGGCGAGCGGCTGCTCGTCGACGAACTCCTC
The DNA here is from genome assembly GCF_005435035.1 of Halorubrum sp. SD690R. NCBI lineage: Archaea > Methanobacteriati > Methanobacteriota > Halobacteria > Halobacteriales > Haloferacaceae > Halorubrum > Halorubrum sp. SD690R. The sequence continues at coordinate 5,521 of NZ_SGTV01000011.1, forward strand.
GCGCAGCGCGTTCAATATCGGCATGTGCTGGAGCGCCCAGTCCATCTTCCGGCGGCCCTCTTCCCGGGCCGCATCGACGTCGGAGAGGTGCTGTGACACCGGCGGATACGCGGTTTCGCTCATACCTCTCGGTTCGCTCACGGCGCACTAAACCCTGCCGACACCGGAGTGCGTCCGCAAAATGAGAGTCGGTCTCGGCGACCGTCGCCCGCGTTACCGAACCGAGCTGCGGACCGCGTCGTCAGTTCCCGCCCGGGCCGCCAGCGTGGTCCGGCGGTCCGCCCTCGCCGTCGTCATCGTCGGCTTCCTCGTCCGCTTCGTCTTCGTCAGCGTCCTCGTCGGCTTCCGTTTCCTCCTCGTCCGCTTCGTCTTCGTCAGCGTCCTCGTCGGCTTCCGTTTCCTCCTCGTCCGCTTCGTCTTCGTCAGCGTCCTCGTCGGCTTCCGTTTCCTCCTCGTCGGCGTCGTCTTCAGCCTCGTCTTCCTCGCTCTCCTCGTCGGCGTCGTCTTCAGCCTCGTCTTCCTCGCTCTCCTCGTCGGCGTCGTCTTCAGCCTCGTCTTCCTCGCTCTCCTCGTCCTCTTCGTCTTCCGCGCTCTCCTCGTCCTCTTCGTCCTCGTCGGCGTCCTCGCCCTCTTCGTCGGCGTCGTCGTCTTCAGCATCACCCTCGGTCTCCTCGGCATCGTCGCCGTCCTCCTCGCGGTCGGGGCCGGCGTCGGACGGCGGGCCGCGCTCGTCGTCATCCTCACCGTCGGGACCGGCGTGATCGGGCGCGTTACCGGGCGCGTCGGTCTCGTTCTCGGCGTCGTCGCCATCGTCCGCGTCGTCCGGACCGCCGGGGCCGCCCGCGTGGTCCGGGGCGTTACCGGGGTTGTTCTCCGTCACGAAGTCGGAGACCGCGCCACCGATGCCGCCCTCGCGGTCCTCGATGTCCTCGATGAACTCCCGGACGAGCTGGCCGAACGGCTGCCCCTCGGCCTCGTCCTCGTCGCCGACGGTGAGGTCGACGGTCGTCGAGACGCTCTCGCCCTCGTACGCGGCGGTCACCTCGACCGTGACGTTCTCCTCGGCGGCCGGGAGGCCGACGGTTCCGTCTTGGTCCGTCTCGTACTCGCCCGCGCCGGCGTAGGTGGCGTTCTCGTCGACGGTCGCGACGGTCACCGAGGCGTTCTCGACCGCGGTGTCGTCGTCGGTGACCGTGACGACGGGCTCGCCGTCGGTGTCGTCGACGGCCACTTCGAGGCCGTCGGGCGCCTCGATGTCGACCGTCTCCGAGGCGCTCTCGTTGTCGTATTCGGCCGTGACGTTCACCGTCACGTCCTCCTCGGCGGCCGGCAGCGTCACCGTGCCGTTCGCGTCGGTCTCGTACTCGCCCGCGCCGGCGTAGGAGGCGTTCTCGTCGACGGCCGTGACGTTCACCGAGGCGTTCTCGACCGGGTCGTCGTCGTTCGTCACTGTGACGACGGGCTCGCTCTCGGCGTTCGCCACGTCGAGTTCGAGGCCGTCGGGCGCTTCGAGGTCGACCGTCGTCGAGGCGGTGTCGTCGCCCGCGGCGGCGGTCACCGCGACGGTGACGTCCTCCTCGGCGGCGGGAAGGTCGACCGTGCCGTTCGCGTCGGTCTCGTACTCGCCGGTCCCCGCGTACGACGCGTTCTCGTCGTCATCGTCGACGACGCTCACGACGACCGTCGCGTTCTCGACCGCGGTGTCGTTCTCGGTCACCGTGACCGTCGGTTCGCCGTCCGCGTCGTCGACGGCCACTTCGAGGCCGCCGTCGGCGGCCGCGACGCCCGTCGCCGCGACGCCCGTCACGGCGCCGAGCGCGACGACTGCGGCCAGTAGGATCGCTCTCGTGCGTTCGCTCATGTCCACTCGGGTCCAGTCTCCCTTTCGGTATAAAAAGCGAAGTCGCTTAACGCGGTTTAATCCGGTTTGTATCCGGGTTAACGGCGCTGTTGCGTCTGTTTTGATTGATCGCCGTTAACGCGAGTATCTCGGTCGTGATCCCCCAGAGTTCGCCCCCGATTCGGCTCGGTCGTCGCTCGCGCGCGACACGTTTCTCCGGTCGTATTCCGAGTCGCTCCCGCAGAGAACACGCCCAAAGCCCCCGTGGCTGCCCCTTTGAATCCCTCCCCGCCCGGCACCGCAGCCTCACGCCTCCCCAGTGTCGTCGGCCTCCTTCCGGTCGGCCGACTCCAGCGAGAATCGAAGATTCCCTGGCAGCCGGCGCTACGCGCCGGCGACCTCGCGCGTGCTGACGAGCGCCCGCAGGGCGCGAGTCGCACGCGCCACCGCAGTTCTATATATGAATAGCCGTGCGTCCGCTACGCCGAATCCACGCGGTCGACGAGGTCGCTCGCAGCGGCCGCGGCGCGCTCCTGTACGACCGCGGCGTCCAGCGTCAGCACCTCTCGGTCGCGCATGAGAATGTCGCCGTCACAGACCGTGTGGCGCACGTCGCTCCCGCGGGCCGCGTACGCGAGGTGCGAGACGGGGTCGTGGACCGGCGTCAGGTGCGGCGCGTCGAGGTCGACGACGGCGAGGTCGGCGGCCGCACCCGCCTCGATCCGACCACCCGGGAGTCCGAGGGCGTCCGCGCCGCCGGCCGTCGCCATCTCAACGACCGCCCCCGCAGGGACTGCGCTCGCGTCGTCCGCGGCGAGCTTCCCGAGCATGGCGGCGTCGCGCATCTCGTCGAACACGTCGAGGTCGTTGTTCGAGGCCGCGCCGTCGGTGCCGAGCGCGACGGTCACGCCGGCCTCGCGGAGCCGCTGAACCGGGGCCATCCCGCTGGCGAGCTTCATGTTCGAGGCCGGGCAGTGGACGACCGCCGTTCCCGATTCGGCGAGCCGGTCGATCTCGCCGCCGCCGACGTGAACGCCGTGCGCGAAGAAGTCGTCCGGGCCGAGCGCGCCGAGGTCCTCGGCGTACGCGATCGGTCGCTCCCCGCGCTCGTCGACGATCGGGTCGACCTCGTCCGCCGTCTCGTTGGCGTGGAGGTGGACCGGAACGCCCGCCTCCCGCGCCTCCGCGACCCCCTCGCGGAGGAACTCCTCGCCGACCGTCGTCAGCGAGTGCGGCATGAACGCCGTGCGGATCCGGCTGTCCGCCGCGCCATCAAGTTCGCGGGCGACCGCGAGGCTCTCCTCGACGTCCGCGCGGGCGTCGGCCGCGTCCTTGCCGACCGTCACGACCCCGTGGCCGAGCCGCGCGCGCAGCCCCGCGCGGTCGACGACGTCCGCGACCCGGTCCATCGCGAAGTACATGTCCGCGAACGCGGTCGTCCCAGATCGGATCATCTCCAGGGCGCCGAGCTCCGCGCCCGCCTCAACGTCGTCCGGCGTCAGTTCGGACTCCGCCGGCCAGATGTCCTCGCGGAGCCACGGGTCGAGCGGTTTGTCGTCTGCGTACCCGCGGAGCAGCGTCATCGCGACGTGCGTGTGCGCGTTGACGAGCCCCGGGATCACGAGCGACCCCGACGCGTCGAGCGTCTCGTCGGCGTCGGGCGGCGCCTCGCCGTCCGCGCTCACGTCTCGTACCTCGACGATCCGCCCGGCGTCGCGGTCGATCGTCACGTCGGCCTCGGTCACGGAGCCGTCGGGGCGGAGGACGCGGCCGCCCGTCACGCGAAGCGCGTTCATACGGACCGATCCCGCTCCTCGAACCAAACGGCTTCGGTTCCGCCGGGCCCCTCCGAAGCCTCTTAGGCCGGCGCCGCCGCAGTGCGGGCATGGCAACCGACGCCCAGCAGGCGTGTTTCGAGGCCGGGATCAAGTTCGGCTCGCTGTACCACCAGTTCGCCGGCACGCCGGTCAGCCCGTCGAGCACGCGGAGCATGGAGGCCGCGATGGCGGAGGCGATCGAGAACCAACCGCACTGCGAGGCGGTGACCGTCGACATCCACGACGACCGCGTCGCCGACGCGATCGACCACGAGAACGGCTACACGGAGCTCACCGGCTCGCTGATGGACGTGGAGATGCGGATCGCGTACGAGGGCGTCACGGTTCACACGCGGATGGCGATGGAAGACGGGTACCCGCTGATGGAACTGGTCGACGTGGTCGACGACTGACGGCGAGTCGTTACGGTCCGGGGGCGCCGACTCGGCCGGTCCGACCGTCGCGGTCCGGAGAGTCAGGGCCAACTCTGTCCGACGCGGACCCGATCGCCGTCGACCCGAACGCTTAGTATCGCGACCCGCCTACCGCAATCCGAACGCGGCCGACGCTTCCGATTCCCCGCTTTCAGAGACGCCCATGGTCGACAGACGCCACGACGGTCGGACGGATCGCACCGGCTTCGACGAGACGAAGAACTACCTCTCGACCGCCCTCGGCCGCGTCGTACCGCGGGCGGTGGCGCGGCGCGCGCTCGAGGTGAGCGTCAGCACGGACGCCGCCGAGTACGCGCCCGACGAGCCCATCTCGATCACGGTCATCATCCGCAACCGCCTGCCGGTCCCAATCGAGGTCCCGACGACGACGCGTCGCTCGTGGGGGTGGGCGGTCGACGGCGTCTTGGAAGCCACCGACAAGCGACGCTACATTCGCGGTGAGGAGTCTTCGCTGTCGTTCCGCGCCGGCGAGACGAAGCGGGCGACGGCCACGTGGAACGGTCGCTTCCGCCGCACCGCCGACGACGGCGGGCTCGACCGATCGGTCCGGGCCGATCGCGGCGACCACACGATCTCCGTGTTCGTGCCGGTCCCCGGCGCCGACGAGCGCCACGAGGACGCCACGCAGATACGGATCCGCTGACACCGCCGGTGACGTCAGCGAGCGGGCCGCCGAGGCGCCGCGCGGCGAGGTGATTTTTAAAAAGGGTCGGCGGTCAGTCGTCCGCTTCGGGCGCTTCCGTTCCGGGCCGCGCCGCGCCGCCTACCGTGGCCTCGTCTACCGCGGTCGCGACCGCCTCGTCGCGGCGCAAGTGACACGCCGAGTAGTGGCGGCCGTCGCCGATCTCCGACTCGATCTCGTAGGCCGGCCGGGCCGTCGCGCAGACGCTCTGGTCCGCGAACCGCTCGACGAGGATCCGCTCGGCGTCCTCGAACTTGTCGCGCTCGATGTGGCCCAGCGCCTCGTCGAGCAGGGTGCCCGCGTCGCCGCTCGGGACCGCGTCCTGGAAGTACCGCGACCGGAGGACATCCGGATCGGTCTCCTCGAACGCCCGGCGCTCGACCGCTCGCTGGAACTCGACAAGGTTCCGCCAGGCGCCGTCGCTCATGTCGTACTCTTCCGGCTGGATCACCTTCGGACAGCGGGTCCGGAACCGGCAGCCCGAGGGCGGGTCGATCGGCGACGGCACGTCGCCGGACAGGAGGGCGGTCCGCCCCCCGCTCCGCGGATCCGGGACCGGAATCGCGTCGAGGAGCGCCTGCGTGTACGGGTGCTGCGGGTTCTCGAACAGCTCCTCCTTGTCGGCGAGCTCGACGATGTTCCCGAGGTACATCACCGCCACGCGGTCGGAGATGTGGCGGATGACGCTCAGGTCGTGCGCGATGAACAGGTACGTGAGGTCGAACTCTTCTTGTAGCTCCTCCATCGTGTTGAGCACCTGCGCCTGGATCGAGACGTCGAGCGCCGACACGGGCTCGTCGCAGACGATGAAGTCGGGGTTCACCGACAGCGCCCGCGCGAGGTTCACGCGCTGGCGCTGCCCGCCGGAGAACGCGTGCGGGTACCGATTGTAGTGTTGCGGGTCGAGCCCGACCTTCTCTAACAGCTCCTTGGCGCGCGCCTCGCGCCCCTCCTCGTCGAGCATGCCGTGGGCCTTCATCGGCTCCTCGACGATCGGCCCGACCTTCATCCGGGGGTCGAGAGAGGACTGCGGGTCTTGGAAGATCATCTGCATGTTCTTCCGCATCCGTCGCAGCGGCTCGCCGGACAGCGATGCGAGGTCCTTGCCCTGGAAGTAGACGCTTCCCTCGGTGGGTTCAAGCAGCCTGAGGACGGTACGGGCCAGCGTTGACTTCCCGCAGCCGGACTCGCCGACGAGCCCCAGCGTCTCCCCTTCCTTGATGTCGAAGTCCACGCCGTCGACGGCGCGGACATCGGAGGTCGACCGGGAGACGTACGGGAACTCGTCGTCGAGCTGGACGCCCGCGAGGAGTCCACTCTCGTTGTCGAAGTGCTTCTTGAGGTTCCGCACCTGGAGGAGCGCCTCGGGGTCCGACTCTGGCGGGCCGACTTTGGTCATTCCGCCTCACCCCCGGTCTCGGTGAACCCGGCGGAGAACCCTCCGGTCGCCTCCGTGTCGATCGGGGGACTCGTGTCGTACCCGATGTCGAACGCGTCGTGTTTCACGCACGCGGCCGTGTGCGTCCCCTCGGCGTCCCCGCTCATCTCCCGCGGCTCGGGGTGGACCTCACGGCACACTTCTCGGGCCTCGGGACACCGCGAGTGGAACCGACAGCCGGAGGGCGGGTCGATCGCCTCTGGCATCACTCCCTTGATCGGCCTGAGCTCGTCGACTGTTTCGTCGGGGCGCGGCATCGAGTCGAGCAGCGCCGACGTGTATGGGTGTTTCGTGTCGTAGAACAGATCGTCCACCTCCGCCTGCTCAATTATCTCGCCGAGGTACATCACGTTCACCCGGTCGCAGATCTCCGCGACGACGCTCATATCGTGGGTAACCCAGATGAACGAAGTATCGTACTTCTCTTGGAGGTCCTTCACCATCTCCAGGATCTCGCCTTCGACCGTGACGTCGAGCGCGGTCGTCGGCTCGTCGGCGATGATCAGGTCGGGCTGACAGGCGAGCGCCATCGCGATCAGCACGCGCTGTCGCATCCCGCCAGAGAACTGGTGCGGATACTCGTCGTACCGCGACTCCGGCGCCGGAATTCCGACCTCCCGGAGAATGTCGATCGCCTCCCCTTTCGCCTCGTCGGTGCCGAGGTCGCGGTTAATTTCGATGAACTCTCGGAGCTGCCCTCCGACGGTGAAGACGGGGTTCAACGACTCCATCGGGTCCTGGAAGATGATCGCGATCTCGCGGCCGCGGATCCGTTTCCGCATCTCCTCTTCGGTGAGCATCTCGTCGCGCGGGCGCAACTCGCCGCCGCCGTCCTCTTCGAGGCCGAAGATCGTCTCGCCTTTGAACTTGATCTCGCCGCCGACGATCTCGCCGGGGCTGTCGACCAGCCGGAGGATACTGGAGGTCGCGACGGACTTCCCCGCGCCCGACTCGCCGACGAGCCCGACGATCTCCCCCTCGTGAACGTCGAAGGAGATGCCGTCGACGGCGCGGACCGTCCCGTCCTCGGTGAAGAACTGCGTCTTGAGATCGCGTACGCTGAGTAGTGGTTCGCTCATATCAGTTGTTGATCCGCGGATCGAGGGCGTCTTGGAGGCCGTCGCCGAGAATGTTGAAGCCGATGACGGTGATCAGAATCGCGATACCGGGGAAGATGCTGAACGTCGGCGCGGGGAGCATGTACCCCCGCGAGGCGGACAGCATCTGCCCCCACGATGGCGTCGGCGGCTGCGCGCCGAAGCCGAGGAACGAGAGTCCGGCCACGATGAGGATGCTTACCCCGACCTGAAGTGTCGCCTGGACGAGCACCGGGGCGAAGCTGTTGGGGATGATGTGCCGGAAGATGATGTTCCGGTCTTTCACCCCGGCCGCCCGCGCGGCCTCGACGTAGTCCTCCTCACGGATGGACACCACGCGGGACCGGATGAGACGGTTGAAAACGGGGATCGCGGTGATCCCGACGCCCACCATCGCGAACGTGAGGTCCCGGCCGAACGCGGTCATGAACGCGATGACTAAGACGAGGAACGGGATGGCGTAGATAGTCTCGGTGACGCGCTGGAGCACGTCGTCGATCCAGCCGCCGTAGTAGCCGGAGACCGCGCCGATGACGGTACCGCCGCCGAGGCCGATGGCGGTCGCGAGGAACCCGACCGTCATGGCGATCCGCGTCCCGTAGATTGTCCGGGAGAGCAGGTCGCGGCCCCGGTGGTCGGTGCCGAGCGGGTGTTCGAGTACGCCCTGTCCGAACTGGTTCTCCATGCCGACCGGCGGGAGCAGCCGCCGCACGTTCTGTGGGTCGGTCTCCGGATTATACAGCACCGCCTCAGCGATGGCGTAATCGAGAACGTAGTAGTCGAACGCGGCAAAGATCGCGACGAACGTCATGAACCCGACGATGTAGGTCCCGATCCGCGCCGTCGTGTCCTGTCTGACCTGCTTCAGCGTGTACCGGAGCCCGACGCGGGCCTCGACCTCGTCTGGCCCACCGCTCTCGTCGCTGTTGTCCGGCGTGTCGTCGTCCGAAGTTGCGCTGTTGACAGACATTACTCGTCACCGTATGTGACCCGCGGGTCGAGGTAGCTGTACGTGATGTCCGTGACGATCACGCCGATCACGTAGACGAACCCAAACACGAGCGTCGTGCCCATGATCAGCTGGTAGTCCTGATTGTTGATCGCAGTAATGATCAACCGGCCCATCCCCTGAATCTCGAAGACGGTCTCCGTGAGGACGGCGCCGCCGAGCGCGGTTGAGAGCCCCAGGCCAATGATGGTGATCACCGGGAGCTGCGCGACTTGGAACGCGTGCTTGCGCACGATCGTCGACTCGGGCACGCCGTACGCCCGAGCGAGCTTCACGTACTCGCCCTGGAGCGAATCGACCATCGACGAGCGCTCGATCCGGGTGATCTGCGCCATCTGGAGCGTTCCGAGCCCGATCATGGGTAAGAAGAGGTGATGCGCCGTCTGGCGTAACACCCCAATCCGCGTCGCTGCCCCCCGCACGTCCGCCGGGTCGGCCCACGGGAGGACGAGCCCTCGCGCGGGGAACCATCCGAGGTAGAACGCGAAGACGATGATCAACACCAGCCCGATCCAGAACGACGGCGTCGAGACGCCGATGAGCGAGACGATCCGCGAGACGTGGTCCGCCGGCTCATTGCGCCGCTTCGCCGAGATCACGCCGAGCGGGATCGCGGTGACGATCGCGAACGCGAACGCTGATAGCATGAGCAGCAGCGTCACTGGGAGCCGGAGCAGGATCATCTCCAAGACAGGGCGGTCGTAGTAGATACTAAGCCCTAGATCTCCCGTTGCGACGCCGCTGAGGTACGTGAAGTACCGAACGTGTATCGGTCGGTCGAGGCCGTACTGGGCCCGGATCGCCTCGACCTGCTCCTGTGCCGGCGTTGGCCCCAACATGATCTCGACCGGATCGCCGGGAATCTGGTTGGCTAGGAAGAAGGTTATCGTCACGATACCTATCAGTACGGGTATCGCCTGTGCGAACCGCCGGAGTGTGTACCGAAGTAAACTCACTGTCGTGGATCTCTTGTTGCTTCGACTCGGTTTTTGCTGTCGCTTATCTGTTTCGCTCCCGCCGACGTGCCAATTTGGAGCCGCAAGCGGGCAGCCGACCCCGCCGCCAACCGCCCAAGAGGGCACACTTACGGCCCAACCCGCTCCGAGCGCGCACCGCCCGGGTCCGCTCCGTGGGTCCGATCCCCAAACCTCCGGGGCCGGTTATCGGTTCACAGTGACGCCGTCCAGCTGGACCTCTGACGAGATCGGGTGCGAGCTGAAGCCCTCCACCACGTTGCGCACGCCGTAAGAGTTGTTCAGGTTGTACGCCGGCATGTGGACGCGCCCTTCGAGCAGCGTCGTCGTCGCGTCGATGTAGAGCTGGCGACGCTCCTCGCGGTCAGACGACTCGCGGGCCTGCGTCAGCATCTGCGAGGCCTCGTCGTAGTCGTGGAACGTCCCGTTGTTCGTGCCTTCCGTTTCTTGGCTCAGCAGGTTGTACGCGAACGTGTCTGGGTCCGGCGAGCCCGACCAGCCAAGGGTGTACATGTTGTAGTCGTCCTCGCTACCAGTGACGTACGCGTCGAGGAACGTCCCCCAGTCGAGACGCTGGACTTCGACATTCTGGAAGCCAGCATTCTGGAGCCCGTCGCCGATGGAGATGCCGATCTGCTCGCGCTTGTTGTCCGGCGGCACGATGATCCGCCAGTTGTAGTCCATCGAGACCCCAGCCTCCTCGAACAGCGCCTGCGCCTCTTCCAGGTCCTGATCGTGTTGAATGTCCGACCACTCGTCGGTCGGGAAGTCCCACTCCTCAGAGATCGAGGCCGGGTAGGGGCTATGTTGGCGGACGCCGGCCGGCTCGACGAAGTTCTCGACTGCTTGGTCCATCGAGACGCAGTAGTCGACCGCCTCGCGGACGAGCGGGTCGCTCGTCGGTCCCTCGCCGCAGTTGAACGCGAGATAGAAGTACCCAATCCCCGGCTCTTCTGTCAGCGTGGCGTTCTGGTTCCCTTCGACCGTCTCGTACAGCTGCGGCGGAATCGATTCGACGATGTCGACGTTCCCAGTCTCCAGCTCGGTGACCCGCGTCGTCTGTTCGACTATCGGCTCGAACTCGACTGTGCTGATCTCCGGGAGGTTATCGCTGTCCCAGTAGTCGTCCCACCGCTCCAGCGTCGCGTAGCTCTCCGGCTCCCACTCGGCGAGCCGGAACGGCCCGGAGGTGACCGGACCCATGTTGTACGCGTCCGTGTCTTCCTGTCGGACGGAGGCGTTGACGACGTTCCGGGCCATGGCGATCGTGAACGCGCCGTACGGGTACGAGAGGTCGAACTGTGCGGTTTTCTCATCGATCACCTCCCCGGTATCGATCATGTCGACTTCTGATGCGTTCTCGGTCTGTTCCTCGACGGGCGCCAGCATCGTGTGAACGACATCTTCCGCGGTGACGGGATCGCCGTTCTTGAACTGGGCGTCCTCGCGGATCGGGACGATGAAGCGCGTGCCGTCGCGCTCGACCGTCGGCATGTCCGCGGCGATCTTCGGCTCCAGACTGACGCCGTCGCTGTACTCGTAGAGCCCGTCGAAAATCCGCCCGGCAATCTGCGCGGACGGCACGTCGTTCATGACGACGGGGTCCATGTCGAGCGGGCCCTTCGCCTGCGCGAAGTACAGGGTCGGGGCGCTGCCGCCGTCGGAGCCGTCCGAACCGTCACTGCCGTCAGAGCCGTCGCCGTCTGAGCCGTCCGAACCGTCGCCGCCGTCCCCCCCACCGGCACACCCGGCGAGCAGGAGGGAGGTGCCGGCTGCTCCGCCGGCGAGGACCTTCCGTCGCGAAATGCGTTGTGTGTGTTGTCGACGCATACAGTCGTCCACTTGTTTCTATTTAATAAGTACTTTGGGTTGGCGTGGTCGTATGGTCATCTCTGTTCGCTTTGTTGTCCTTTTGTCCATACGTACTCCGTCGAACTCCGTCCGAATCAGGGAGAAACGGCTGCCATGATCCGAAATTTATTGATATATCAGTGGATAAAAATCGGACAAAATACTGATATTTTGCGTGCGGCACGCGACCGGCGAGTCAGTTTGAGTGCGGCACCCGACCGGCGAGTCAGCGCTCGCTCGGCGCCGCGTCCTCCGCGGCGTCTCCGGTGCCAGTCACCGTTCCGACCCCTTTGCTCGACCCCTCGCGGAAGACGAAGCGCTGTCCCTCCTCGATCAGGTACGGCCGGAACTTGAACCGGACGCGCGCCTCGCCGGTGTCGCCCGGGAGCAGTCGCCCCTCGTCCGGGAAGAACGCGGCCGCCTCAGAGACGGTTTCGAGGTGGACGACCGGCTCGTACCCCTCCTGAATCCGCGTCGGGTGGTTGAGTACCATCACCTCGGCGTCGAACTCGCGGACCGGTTCCGGCTCGCTGTCTCGGGGGACCAGCGCCATCCCGCGTTCGATCTCCGCCTCGTCGACGCCCTTCAGCGCGATGCCGACGATCCGCCCGGCCGTCGCCTTGTCGACCCGGTGGTAGTGCATCTCGATCGACCGCACCTCCACCTCGCGGAACGAGCCGTCGGGCATGGGCCCGAGGAGGAGCTCGTCGCCCGTCTCGACGGTCCCCGAATTCACCGTGCCGGACACGACGGCGCCCACGCCCGTCACCTTGTAGCTGCGGTCGACGTACATCCGGAAGGCCTCCCGGTCCGGCGTCGCGCGCTTCGGGAGGCGCTCGAACAGCCGGTCGAGCGTCTCGACCCCGTCTTTCGTCACCGCGCTGGTCCGCAGCAGGGGGACGACTCCGTCGCCGACCTCCGCGACCGCGGTGTCGACGCCGTGCCGGTCGACCAGCAGCGGGGTCTGGCCCGCGTCCCGGAGCATCGACTCGACCTCGCGCTCGACCGCGGCGAGCCGGTCGTCGCCCACGGCGTCCGCCTTCGTGATCGCGACGATAGTCGGGAGCTCGGTCGCCAGGAGGATGCCGAGGTGTTCGCGGGTGGTCTTCGTCGGGCCGTCGTCGGCGGCGACCACGAGGAGCCCGTAGTCCAGTTTCTGGCCGACGATCCCGCGGATCGTCGTCCGCAACCACGGCTCGTGGCCGACGGTGTCGACGAAGGAGACGAGCCGGTCGGCGGCCTCGACGACTCCCGCACGGTCGGACTTGCGGTGGGGGTTGTCCATCCTGACCGGCTCGTCGGCGCCGTCGGCGAAGCCGTACACCGCGTACGAGAGGTCGGCCGAGAGGCCGCGCTCGACCTCGTGGGGCTGGACGTCGAGGAAGCCCCGCGTGCCGCCCTGCCCGTCGTCGGCGCGCCCGGTGACCAGCGTCCCGACCAGCGTCGACTTGCCGTGGTCGACGTGGCCCGCCGTGCCGACGACGAGGTGGTCCTCGTCGGCCTCGAACACGCCGCCGTCGCGGAGCGTGGCGAGCCCCACGAGGCCCGCCTCGTCGCCGTCGCCGCCGGAGCCGGCGCTCCACGTCTCGGCGTCGGCGATGTGGGCGTCGGCCTCGTCGGCCAAAAGCGAGAGCACGTCCATAGTCTCGGAGAAGGCGTCGGGGGAGACGCCGGCCAACCCGCCGTCGTCGGTCACGCCGAGGACGTAGGTAGCCTCGCCGTCGCCGGAGAGGACACGGTGGCGGAGCTGAGCCACGAGCGACTCCATGCGCCCGTCGGCGAGGTGGACCTCGCGCGTCAGGCGCTCCTTGAACTCGATCGCGCCGCCGTCTCGCTCGCCGCGCTCGATGGCCCGCCGGAGGGCGGACCGGTCAGCGCTCATACCGACTTGTAGGCGACAGCCGGGCTTAACGGTTTTCGTGCTATGAGTCCTCACGTCACGTGATCGGTACCGAGGCGTCGGGAGCGCCCGGGAGCCGCCACCGTACGCTTGCCCGCCGACCCCCGACGCACCCTTTAAGCGATCGCCGGCGGGAGCCGATGTATGGACACCTCGGTCCCCAGCGTCTCCGAACGCCGCGTCCACGTGGTCCCGCTCGGGTACGAGCGCGACCGGATCGTCGAACCGCTCCGCCGCCACGGCGCCGACGTCGCGTACCTCCTCGTCGACGCCCCGGACCGCGACGCCGCCCGCGGCGACGTTGACTTCGACGCCGCGCAGGCGGTCGACCCCGGTGACATCCGCATCGATCCCGACGGGCTCACGGCCTACCAGCGCGACGCGTGGGCGGCGGTCGCCGAGTTCGCCGAGGTCCGCGCGATCCCCGTCGCCCACGCGGACGTGTACGACGTGCTCGGCGTGACGACGACCGTCGCCGCCCGCCACCGGGCGAGCGCCGAGGACGGCGACCGGCTCTTCGGGAACGTCTCGACCGGACCGCGGATCGCCGCGGTCGGCGTCGCGCTCGCCTGTATGATTGTCGGCGCGCGGCCCTACAGCGTCGAGCCGGAGCGCCACCGCCACGACCGGCGCGAGGAACCGCTCACGACGGGCATCGAGCGCACGGTCGACCTCCCGATCTACCCCATGGACGCCCCAACGACCGACCAGGTCGCGGTGCTCGGTCGGCTCCACGACCGCGCCGAGGGGAACCTGACCACCGACAAGTGGAACCTGATCGAGTGGGCGCGCGAGCGCGAGCTGTCGTTCCTCCGCGAGGCGGGGGAGAGCCGGACGGCGAAGTACCGCGCCTTAGAGACGCACGTCCTCTCGCCGCTGCGGGAGCGCGGCTACGTCGATCTCGAGGACATCGGACGCTCCGACACGGTCCGACTCACCGAGACCGGTCGCCGGGTCTTCTTCGCGTTCAAGCACAAGCTCGACGGGCGGTAGCAGGGCGGCCCAGACGAAACGGTCGACACGCAAACCGCGAGTCGTCCGACCCAACCGTGTTGTTCGGTCTATCCGTACTGTCAATAGCTAACGTAGAATTATCCCCCGCACGTCGATCCAGATGCGTGACGCCCGCCGGACGGTCGGGGTGCCCTCCCTGCCCTCCACACCGCCTGTCCGCTATCAGCCGCCGGTCGCCAGCTCCCTCTCGGGGCGGCCGGTCCCTGCTGACGCCGCCGCGCCCGCCCGGCGGATCGTCACGGCCGACGGGTCCCCCGTCGGCGCTTCTCCGACTTACTCCTCCGTCAGGTCGACGTAGGTCCGCCGGACGGTCACCGGCGTCACGCCGGCCACGTCCGCGGCCGCCTGCTGCGTACACTCCGCGTCGAGCTCCCGGGCCGCGGTGTACAGACAGGCGGCCGCGACGCCGACCGGGTTTCGGCCGTTGGCGATCCCTTCCTCGACGGCGCGCTCGGCCAGCTCGCCCGCCCGACGCTCGACGGCGGGATCGCAGCCGAGGTCGCTCGCGAACCGCGGGAGGTACTCCGCGGGACCGCTGGGCGCGATCGGCAGGCCGAGTTCGCGGTTCATCGCGTCGAAGGCGGCCTGGTGCTCGTCCTCCGTCGCCTTCGCCTCGGCGCACACCTCGCCGACCGTGCGAGACACGTCGGCCGTCCGGCAGGCGACATAGACGCAGGCGGCCGCGAAGCCCTCCAGCGAGCGCCCGCGGAGCAGGCTCTCCTCCTGCGCGGAGTCGAACAGCGCACAGGCGGCGTCGCGGACGCTATCGGGCAGGCCCATGACGCCGGTGAGCCGCCGGATCTCGGTGTACGCGTACACCTTGTTTCGGTCGCGCTTCGTCGAGATCTGCGCGCGGTTGTGCTGGGTCCGCATCCGGGCGAGCCGGCGGCGCTTGCGCCCCTTCACCTTGGTCGACCGGCCGATCTCCGTCGAGAGCCCGCGGTCGTGGCGGGACCGCGTTAGGGGCGCGCCGGTGCGTTTCGGATCCGTGTCCTCGTCGTCGAACGACCGCCACTCGGGGCCGTGGTCGATCCGGTCGGCGTCCACGACCAGCCCGCAGTCGGCGCAGACGCGCTCCGCGCCGTCGACGCGCGTGCGGCCGCCGCACTCGGGACACGTCTCGCGGTTTCCGGTCTCGGCGGCGGACGCGGTCTCGGACCCCTCGGCGGCCGCTGTGCGGTCCGCGGTCGCGGCACCGTCGGCGGTCGCCGAGCGGTCCGTCGTCGCGATGTCGTCGGTATCTGTACGGGGCGAACGAACGCGGGTCGAGCGTGCGTCACTCATCACACGTCGAACTCCGGCCCGAAGCCTTACTTAAACCCGGGCGAATCGGCGGTCGATCGGCCGGATCGGCGCCGCCGAACCGACCGGTTATCGGTCGGTGATCGCGGCGGCGACCGCGCCGCAGTACGGTGGTTTTAACATTTCGTGCGAGACACGAATCCGCATGACGCTGTCGGAGATCGCGGCGGGGATCGAGGTGACCTCGCGCCAGCGCGATCGCGGAGTCGCCCTCGCCGACGACACGGAGACGCCGCTCGTCGACCGCCTGTCGGACCACGCCGAGTCGCTCCCGTGTACGTCAGAGGCGACCGCCACGCTCGTCGACGCCTACACCGCCGGCCGGAGCGTCGGCGACGCGGCGCGTGAGGCGGGCGTCAGCCCGATGACGGCCGCGAAGGCGCTCCACCGCTGCGGCGTCGCGGGCGTCTGTCCGCTCTCACCCACCGCACGTGACATCGTCCGCGACTGGCTCGCCGGCCGGACCCCCCGCAGCGAGGCCGTCGCGCTCACCGGCGGCGACGAGGCGGACTTCGCGCTGGCGACGTACGTCGAGACGCACGACCCGGTCGAGCCCGTCGCGGAGGCGGTCGACGCGCAGGTCGCCGGCTCCGCGCCGCTGGGAGACGGACTCGGCGCCGACGACCCCCTCGGCGACGCGCTCGGCTCCACCGACGGCCTCCGCTGAGCGCCGATACCGTCTTTCCGCTCCGCGTCAGGGCGCGAACCGCTCGACGAGGCTCGGCTTCGGAAACTCCACGTCGAGCGTCGCGTCGAACGCCGCCTCGTACGCGGTCGCGATCGCCCGCGCGTACGCGTCATCCCCTCTAGCCGCGGTCGGCGCGGCCGCCACCTCGGGATCGGTCGCCGGCACGCGGACGACCCCGTCGCCCTCCTCGCCGTCACCGCTCCCCGGTCGCTCGACCGCGAGCGTCGCGTCGAGGCTCCCGCCGACGTCGGCGATCCGGCCGCGGAGCCGCTGGGCCGCGTCGCGCCCGTGGACCGTCGCCGGCCTGACCGCGACCGCGCGGTCGACCGTCGTCGCGGCCGCGACGGCCTCGTTCGACCCGACCGGCGTGGCGTCGACGACCACCGCGTCGTACGTCGTCGCCGCTTCGCCGATCCGGCGCTCCAGCTTCCGGGCGGCCTCCGCCGTCTTCGCACGCGCGACGCGCTCGAACGGCGCTCGCGCGGGTATCGCGTCGACCCGTCCCGGGAGGTCCGGCGCGTCGCGCTCGCCGTCCGCGGTCCGCCCGCTGTCCCCGCCGGTCCCGACGACCGGATACGCCGCCGCCGACAGCGCCGCGTCCGAGTCGTCCGTGAGGAGCGCCGTGAGGTCGGGGTCGATGCGCCCGCTCACGTACTCGGAGAGTCCCTGCGTCGTGAACGCGGCGTCGACGACGGCCACGTCGGCGCCGTCGCGCGCACCCATCGCCGCCAGCTCGACAGCGGTCCGCGTCGTCCCCGCGCCGCCGGTCGCCCCGACCAGCGCGAGCGTCGTCGCGTTCATACGCCGGCCTCGCCGGAGGGTGTTCTTAAGAATCGCGAACTCGGGCGGCGGGTCGCGCCGGCGCTACTTCCCTCGCCGTCGTTACCCGTCTATCGCGGCCGCGACCTCGTCGGCGACCGCGTCGAGTTCGTCGTCGGAGAGGTCCGGCCGCCCGCCGGCGACCGCGTGGATCGCCGCGCCGCCGTCGCCCTCGAAGCGCGGGACGACGTGAACGTGGACGTGCGGGACCTCCTGCCCGGCCGCCTCGCCGTCGTTGACGCCGACGTTAGCCCCGTCGGCGCCGACGGCCGCTTGAATCTCCGGCGTGAGCGACGCGGCCGCGCCGAACAGGTCGCTCGCGAGGTCGGCGTCGAGGTCGCCGACGTGGTGCGCGTGCGACTTGGGGATCACGAGCGTATGTCCGCGCGCGAGCGGGTTCGCGTCGAGGAACGCCAGCACGGAATCGGTCTCGTAGACGGTGCGCGCCGGGATGTCGCCGGCGACGATCGAACAGAAGATACAGTCGTCGGACATACCCGAGCGATCGCTCGGCCGTCTCATCAAGGTTTCCCGGGGCGGCGGTCCCTCAAGATTTGCGCCGTCGCGGCGCCTGCGTCCCGCGCCGCCAACGGACCTATATCCGCCGCGCCGAAACGGCGGGTATGGACGACCGGCTCGAACGCGTGATCCGCCAGCAGCTCCGCAAGGCGGGCAAACAGTTCGAGGAGGCCAAACGCGCCTACGCCGAGGGGCGCGATGACCCCGAGGGCGACGCGGCGGCCGCGGCGCGGTTCGACCTCCCGACCGACGAGTCCGGCGCGGCGCGCATCGTCTGCCGCCGCCACGCGGAGCGCCGGACCGTCCCGGTCGACGCCGAGGGCCGTCCGGCCTGCTTCGAGTCGGGTCACCCCGACTGCGAGGGGTGCGCCGAGGACGTCCGCGACGGCGTCGTCGAGACGTGGTGACGGGGGACCGGCGCTAGGCACCCACCGATAGCGCCGCGGTCCGACACGCCCCGGTTTGTTTTCAGACGTACAGGTGCGGCGCATGAACCGGACCGCCGCCGTCGCCGGACTCCTCGCCGCAGTCGCCGGATTTGGTACCGGATTCCTCGTTGACTTCACGGCGCTCGGGTTGCGGTTCCGCCCGCCCTTATCCCCCACGCGCGGGGCTCCTCGCCGAGCTGGCGCTCCCGCTGCCGAACGCCATCTGAGGCGGCTCGCCTCGGCGCTCGGGCGGCCCGACGGCGTCGGTGCGACCGCTCTCGGCGCGACGACGGCACAGAAGAGATATACCGAGCGGCTGAAAACAGGTGGAAACGTCCGAATGACGCGATCGATCAGTCGACGAGCGGCGCTCGCAGGGCTCGGCCTCGCGGCCGCCAGCGCCGGCTGTCTCGGTCGCACGGAGAACATCGCCGGCCGCGATCCCCCCGAGCAGCTGACCCTCGAGATCAACGCCACGCCGGCGGACGCCGACCCCAACGGGATCCGCATCGCCAGACAGCTCGAAGAGCACCTGACCGCCGTCGGCATCGATGTCCGGCTCAACACCGTCGGACAGACCGACCTCTGGCGGAAGGTGCTCATCAACCAGAACTTCGACCTCTACGTCGGGCAGTTCGTGGAGACGGAGCCGTTCGACCCCGACGCGCTGTACGGGCTGACCCATTCGCGGTTCGTCGCGGAGTCGGGGTGGCAGAACCCCTTCGGCCTCACGGAGATGGCCGTCGACGACCTGCTCGAACGGCAGCGCCGGGCGGCCGGCCGCGACCGCGACGACGCCGTCGACGCCCTCCAAGAGACGGTGTGCGAGCTTCAGCCCTTCTCCGTCGTCGCGTTCCCCGACGCGCTCACCGCCGTCCAAGAGAGCCGGTTCGACGGCTGGACGGAGGACCGACAGCCGCTCTCCGTCACCGGGCTCCTCGAACTCGACGATGTCGCCGCCGACGGCTCGGGAAGCGGCGGTTCCGCGACGAACGCGTCGGCGGGCGGCGTTGAGACGACGACCGACGCGGCCGCCGCCGACGCGACGGGGGATGCCCTCCGGCTCGTGACGACCGACGACCGGATCACGGAGAACTGGAACCCGATCGCCGCCGAATACCGGAACCACGGCACGTTCACGGGTCTGTTGTACGACCCCCTCGTCCGCGCGGACGGCGACGAGTTCTTCCCGTGGCTGGCGACCGGCTGGGAACGGGTCGACGAGACCACGCTCGACGTCACGCTCCGAGAGGCCCGGTGGCACGACGGCGAGCCCGTGACGGCGAGCGACGTGGCGTTCACCTACGCGTTCCTCCGCGACACCTCCCTCGGGAACGTCGAGACCCCGGTTCCGACCCCCCGGTTCCGCGGCCGGAGTTCCGTCGTCGAGGGGGCGCGCGCCCGCGACGAGTCGACGGTCCGACTCACCGTGGCCGACGTGAACGAGACGGTCGCCGCCAGGGCGCTCCGGGTGCCGATCCTCCCGGAACACGTCTGGTCGGAGCGGACCGGCGCGGCGACGATCGCCGGCTTCGAGTTCGACTTCGAGACCACGGAGGCGATCGTCTCGAACAACCCCGACCCCGTCGGGAGCGGGCCGCTCCGGTTCGTCGAGGCGACCGCCGGGGAGTCGGTCGCCTTCGAGCGGAATCCCGACCACTTCCTCGTCCGGTCGACGCCCGAGGACGACGCGGACGCGTCCGGGGAGACCGCTGACCCGCGAGCGGGGGTCCCGTCCCGATACCACGGGAAGCCCGCCTTCGGCCGGCTCCGCATCGAGGTCCTGCCGTCGGACATCTCGGCCGTGGAGTCGGTCGCCGAGGGACTCGCGGACGCCACCGTTTCGAACCTCGGGCCCGAGTCGGTCCCGCGGATCGGTCGCTCGGCTGACGCCCGGCTCGTGAGCGGGCGGTCGGCGGCGTTCTACCACGTCGGGTACAACGTGCGCCGGAGCCCGCTGTCGAACCCCCGGTTCCGGGCGGTGATCGCTCGGCTGATCGATAAGACCGCGATCGTCGACGGCGCCTTCGACGGCTACGCGCGGGCGGCGACCTCGCTGCTCGCGGCGTCCTCGGCTGATGTTCCGGAGTCGGTGGCGTGGGCCGACGGGAGCGACCCAGTCCACCCGTTCTTCGACGACGGTGGGTCGCTGGACGTCGCGGCCGCCCGCGAGGCGCTCCGGGAAATCGGGTACCGGTTCGACGGCGAGGGGCGGCTGCTCTCACGGGGGCGATGACGCCGTTCCTCTCGGTCCTCACGTCGG
The DNA here is from genome assembly GCF_005435035.1 of Halorubrum sp. SD690R. NCBI lineage: Archaea > Methanobacteriati > Methanobacteriota > Halobacteria > Halobacteriales > Haloferacaceae > Halorubrum > Halorubrum sp. SD690R. The sequence goes on from NZ_SGTV01000011.1 coordinate 25,617, forward strand.
TCGTGGCGTGGGTCGTGGCGATGCTGGTCGTCGCGAGCGTCGCGGTGATCGGCCCCGCCCGGCTCCGCGAGACGTGGAGCGGGCTCCGCGACCGGCTCTGGGACGCGCGTCGGGCCGTCGCTGTCGTCTGCGCGGTGCTGATCGCCAGCGCCGTCGGGCGCCCCCCGCTACTGGACGTCTCCAGGCTGTTCGGCCTTCAGGCCACGGCGTTCATTTACGGGCTGGAGGGCGGCTTCGTCGCGTGGGTTCAGGCGACGTTCGCGACCCCCGCGCTGACCGCCTACTTCTCGTGGGTGTACGTGTACGGCTACGCGTTCCTGCTCGCGTTCCCGCCGGTCGCGTACCTCGCGCTCCCCCGGACAACGACGTTCAGCCGCGTCCTCGTCGCGTACGCGCTCAACTACGGGATCGGGCTGGTGCTGTACACGGCGGTGTTCGCCCACGGCCCGCGGAACGTGATGCCCGACATGGTGACGCCGCTGCTGTTCACCACGCAGCCCGACGTGATGGTGCTGACGAGCGAGGTGAACGTGAACTCGAACGTCTTCCCGTCGCTTCACACCTCGCTGTCGGTCACCGTCGGGACGTTCGCGGTGCTGACCCACGAGGAGTACCCCCGGTGGACGCCGGTCGCGGTCCCGCTCTCGCTGTCGGTCGTCGTCGCGACGATGTACCTCGGCATCCACTGGCTCACCGACGTCGTCGCCGGGTTCGCGCTCGCGTTCGGCTCGGTGGCGCTCGCGTACCGGCTGGTCGAACCGCGGTCCGACCCCGGAGTCCCGCGCGACGGCCCGGAGGACGACCAGCCGCCGTCGGAGCCGAACGCGAGCGACTGACCCCCTCGACCGCCGCCGAACACACCGTTTTGTATCGCCGGGCGTTACGCCCGCCCATGAGCGCCGACCGACAGACCATCACGGTGTACTCGGACTACGTCTGCCCGTTCTGTTATCTGGGTCGTCAGTCCCTCTCACAGTATCAAGAGAACCGCGACGAGGAGCTCGCGATCGACTGGCGCCCGTTCGACCTGCGGAGCCAGAAGCGCCGCCCGGACGGGACGATCGACCACTCCGTCGACGACGGGAAAGACGACGAGTACTTCGAACAGGCGAAACAGAACGTCCGCCGGCTCGCCGACGACTACGGCGTGGAGATGGACCTCGACATCGCCGAGGATGTCGACTCGCTCCCCGCCCAGATCGTCTCGTACTACCTCCGTGAACACCACGACTACGAGACGTGGCTCGCCTTCGACGAGGCGGTCTTCGCCGCGCTCTGGGAGGACGGTGAGGACATCGGCGACGCCGACCTCCTAGCCGAACTCGCCGTCGACGCGGGCGCCGAGGCCGACGAGGTGCGGTCGGCCCTCGACGACGAGACGCTCCGCGAGACCGTCCGCGAGCGGTTCACCGAGGCGCAGCGGGAGGGGATTACCGGCGTGCCGACCTTCGCATACGACGGGTACGCGGCGCGCGGCGCCGTCCCGCCCGAGCAGCTCGAACGGCTCGTCGAGGGGACCTGAATCCGTTCGTCGTCGCGGTGAGGCACCGACCGTTCGCCGTCCGAGGAACCCGGTAGCTCGGCCGAGCGGAAAGAGCACCACTAATTAATACCACTAGGTTGTATCACGCCTATGTCCGAGTACGAGCCGGTCGAGCCGCCGGTCGCGCTGACGATCGCCGGCAGCGACAGCGGCGGCGGGGCGGGGATCCAAGCGGACCTGACCGCGATGCGCGCGCACGGCGTCCTCGGCACATCAGTCGTGACGGCGACGACCGCGCAGAACACCCGCGGCGTCGAGGACGTTCACCCCCTCCCCGCCGATCACGTCGCGAGCCAGTACGCGGCGGTCGCCGACGACTTCGCCGTCGGGGCGATCAAGACGGGAATGCTGGCGACCGCCGAGACCGTCGAGCAAGTGACTGAACTGGTCGCGGAGACGGACGCCCCGCTCGTCATCGACCCCGTGATGGTCGCGGCGACCGGGGATCGCCTGCTCTCGCCCGCCGCGGAGGACGCCTACGAGGGGCTGATCGCGGACGCGACGCTCGTCACGCCGAACGCCGACGAGGCCGCGGTGCTGACCGACGCGCCGGTCGACACCCCCGCCGATGCCGAGCGCGCGGGCCGCGAGCTCGTCGCGCTCGGCGCCGACGCGGCGCTGGTGAAGGGCGGGCACCTCGACGGCGAATCCGCCGAGAGGGACGCTGTCGTCGACACCCTCGTCCGGGCCGACGACGCGGGTGGTAGTTCCCCGGAACGCGTCGCGCCGACCGTCGACCGCTTCGAGACGCCGCGGATCGACACCGAGGCGACGCACGGTTCCGGCTGCGCGCTGTCGAGCGCGATCGCCGCGCGACTGGCGAGAGGGGAGCCGCTCCGCGACGCGGTCGACGCCGCGGTCGCCGGGATGACCGAAGCGGTCCGACGCGGTTACGACGTGGGAGAGGGCCCGGGCGCGGTCAATCCCACGGCGTTGGGCGAGGAGTGACGGACCCCGCCGCCGGAACTCACAGGTACGCGAGCGGGATCATAAGCGCGACGCCGAGCGCGACGCCGCCGACGAGGACCGGTTTGCCGCCGCGCGGGAGGTCGGCGCCCGTTTCGAGCGCCTCGGGGACGAACTCCGAGAGGACGAGGTAGATCATCGCGCCCGCCGCGAAGCCGAAGCCGTACGGGAGAAACTCGCGGGCGTACCGGACGAACGCGAACGCGATCACGGCGCCGATCGGCTGCGGGAGACTTGAGAACACCGACCACCACACCATCTTCCACTTCGAGACGCCCATCGCCCGCAGCGGGATCGAGATGGCGGTCCCCTCGGGGACGTTGTGGATCGAGATGGCGACGGTCATGAACACGGCGAGCAGCGGGACGGTGAAGCCGAACAGCGCGGTCCCGCCTTCCAGCCCGAGGTCGGCGAAGGAGACGCCGACCGCGATCCCCTCCGGAAAGCTGTGGACCGTCAGCACGCCGAGGATCAGGATCAGCTTCTTGAACTCGGCCTCCTCGTACTCCCGCGGATCAATCTCGGCGTCCGCCAGGACCTCGTGCGCGATGACGACGAGGACGACACCCGCGAGCATCCCGACGCCGATCTCAACCGCTGTCCCCTCCGCGAGCCCCTCTTGGATCAGTCCGAACAGCGACGCGGAGAGCATGATCCCCGACGCGAACCCCCACAGCGCCACGTTCCCGCGGTCGCTGATCGTCTCGAAGAAGAAGAACGGCAGCGCGCCGATCCCGGTCGCCAGCGCCGTGATCAACCCGGCGACGAACACGAACGCGTAGGCGTCGAGTGCGACCATTCGTACGCGACGGTACGCCGCTCCGGGTCATAACTCCGAGGGACGCCCCCACGCGCTGGGAACTACCTACCCCTCCGAGGCGAAGCCGAGTTCACCCCAAGCCGTGAGCGAGACCGGAAATAAGCACCAACAGAAACAGCGCGACGAGGAGCAGGAGTACTGCGAGCTTGGTGCCGAGCGCACAAGACGGACCGCCGCCTCGAACTCCGCTCCGTCGCGGTCGAATCGGTACGTCCACGTTCACGATCCGCCCCGCGGTCGAATCGAAGTCACCGGTCGGTCTCCACCGCGACGGCATCGACCGTGCTCGGCGAAGCGGCGGCGCCGGTCGCGTCCCCCGCGCTGGCCGATCCGTTCGCCGTCGGCTCGGTCGTGTTCTCCGGCGGCTCCGGCGACGGTTCGGACGGCTCCGACGCGTCGTCATCGTCCGTCTGGCTCGTCGCGTCGGTCTCCGACCTCTGCGCGTCAGACGTGCTGTCGTCGGTGTTCGTGTCGTCGGTGTTCGACGTGTCGTCATCGTCTGTCAGAGTCTTCGCGTCGGTCTCCGAACTCTGTGCGTCAGACGTGCTGTCGTCGGTGTTCGACGTGTCGTCGGTGCCCGAGGATGTCACGGCCGGGTCGGACTCGTTGCTGTCCGTGTCTGCGGATGTCACGGCCGGGTCAGACTCGTTGCTGTCCGTGTCTGCGGATGTCACGGCCGGGTCAGACTCGTTGCTGTCCGTGTCTGCGGATGTCACGGCCGGGTCGGACTCGTTGCTGTCCGTGTCTGATGATGTCACGGCCGGGCTCGACGCGCTCTCGTTCGCAGCGTCAGACGTATCGGAATCCGTGGTGTCCGGCGTTTCAGACGGACTATCCTCGTTTTCCACGGTTGCCGTTTCGTTCCCCGACTGATCCGCTTCGGCTGTCGCCGAGTCGGTTACCGGGACCGAGGCGTTGGTGTCCGCGGTGGGTTCCGAGACGTTCTCTTCGGTAGGCGCCGAGACGTTGCCGCCAGTGGGCGCCGAGACGTTGCCGCCAGTGGGCGCCGAGACGTTGCCGCCAGTGGGCGCCGAGACGTTGCTCCCAGCGGGCGCCGAAACGTTGCTCCCAGCGGGCGCCGAAACGTTGCTCCCAACGGGCGCCGAGACATTCTGGTCCAGTCCGGCGCCGTCTCCGTCAGGGTCGCTCGTCCTGTTCTCGACGGCCACCGCGGTGAGATCGACATCGGCGGTCTCGTTGGTCTGGCTGCCGTTGGTCGAGGTCTCGTTGATCTGGTTCAGTTCGTCCGGGGTTTCGAACGTCGCGGTCACGTCGACGCTCGCCGAGAGGACGGCGACCGTGCCCCCTCCGGCGAACGCGACGCCCCACACGAGGACCGCCAGCGCGACGAGCGCGACGAGCCCACGGTTCGCGGCCATCAGTCGCCCTCCCCGGCGGCCTCGGGACGTGAGACCGGTGTCGACCCGGGCGTCGACGCCGGCTCGGCCCCGTCCTCGGCCGCCGTCGTCTCCGCCCCGGCGGCGACCGCCGCCGAGTCGACGGTGTCGTTCGGCTCGGACGCGCCCCCGTCGGACTCGGGGGAGTCTCTGTTACGCATCGCGTCTGTCGTCGGTCCGCTTGCGTCCGTTTCGACAGCCGGATCCGGCGTTCCACCGCTGCGGTCCAAGACACCGCTGGCGGGCACCCACGCGGCGAGCGCCCCGAGCAGCAGCGTCGACACGCCGATCGCGACCGATATCGCGACGGCGGTCCGGAGCTCGAACGCGACGTACACCACGTACGGGGCGAACGCGGCGAGCACCGCCGCCGCGCCGCCGACGGCGTCGACCGAGACGCCCCCGGAACCGCTCGCCTCCTCCGTCGCCTGCGCCGTCACGATTTCGGCCGCGGGACCGGGTCCAGCCGCCGGGTCGGGCCCGACTACCGGATCGAGTCCGGCCGTCGCCCCGTCTCCGTCGCCGGGTTCGTCGACGGGGTCGACCGGATCGACGGTCATCGAGGGTTGCGATTCAGATCCGTCGCGGCCCCGGACGATAGACCAGATCTCCGTCGCGGCGAGCAGCCCGAACGGGAACAGGACCAGCGCGACGAACCCCACTCGCGTCCCCGCGAACTGGATCACGTACCCGATGTACGGGATCGTCAGCGTCACGGCGCCGACGAGGCTCCCGGCGGGGACGAGCCCCGGATCCGGCCCCTCGTTGGCGTCGCCCATCGTCTCGAACGCGAGCGTCCCGGCCTCGTCGACCACGTCGATCACGCGGTGCGTCACCGGCACGTCGCTCGTGCCGCGGACGAACGTGATCACGTCGCCCTCGGCGATCGCAGTCGGGTCGCGCTCGGCGACGATCACCACGTCGCCCGGCGCGATGGCGGGCGTCATGCTCGCCGTGAGCACGACGAAGCTCTCGTCCGCGCCGACGACCTCCGGCGCCGCGTACACCGCGAACGGTGCGACGAGGGCGATCAGCAGGACGATCCCGAGTACGTTCGCCGCGCGCTTCGTCCGTGGTGATGTGAGTAGTTTGGTCATCAGTTCTCCTCCGTGCCGCACAGCGGCTCACCGCCCGTGGTCGCGGCCGCGGCGATCTCGTACAGCCCGCCGTAGACGTCGCCGACCCGGAGCGGAACCGAACAGCTCGTGTGGATGTTGACGCCCGCGTGGCCGCCGCCGTTGCCGCCATTTCCGTTTCCTCTGCTGCCGCCGCCGTTTCCGCCAGTACCGTCGGCGTCGGTCTCGGGGTCGGTGCCCGTCCCGCCGTCGTCGAGGTAGATGTTGGGGCCGATCCAGCCCGGGTCGCCGTTGGTTGGCGCGGCGGTCCCGTCGACCACGAAAGTCCCGTCCGGAGTCACCTCGCCGTCGAACACGGTCGTCCCGGCGGTGCCTCGACCGCCCGCGCCGCCGCCGGTGGCGACGACGACCACGGTCGCCGAGTCGTCGCCGAGGTACCGGAGCGTGAGCGAGCCGACCGCGACGCCGTTCTCGTCCTCGCAGGGGACGCACGCCGACGCGCACTCGGTCCCTACGAAGGGGTTCGACCTCGCCGCGTCCGCCTCGGCGACGTGGCGGCACTGCTCCGCGTACACCCGGAACGTCAGGTCGGTCGCCGCGCCGCCCACGTCGGGCGAGTCCGCCGGGAGGTACGGGAACACCTCAACGGCGACCGGGTCGTCGTCGGGCCCGAGACACCGGGCGTCGATCCGCACCCCGGTCGCGAGGTCGCGCTCGACCTCGGCGAGGGGGCGGTACCCGCCGGTCACGGATTCGCCGTCGACGACGACCTCGACCTCTAGGGCGTTCCCGAGGCGATCGCCGTCCGGACAGGGGGTCGCGAGCCACACCCGTACCGGGTTCGCCGACGCCCCCACGTCAAACGTCTCGGGCCCGGGACGCTCGTCGAACGTCGTCCGATCGACCGTCAGCGGGCCGAGCGAGACGGTCCCGTCGGTGGGGTCCCCATCGACCGTCAGTCCGACCTCGCCGGCGCCGAAGACATTGCCCGGGAACGTCTCCCGATCGGCGAGGTACGCGCCCGTGCCCATGCCGCTCGCCATGCCGACCGCGCCGACGCCGCCGATCCCGGCGAGCAGCCGTCGTCGGCTCAGCCCGCTCGGGCGCCGCCCGCCGTCGTCGGGGCTCATGCGTCGCCTCCGGCGCCGCCGCCGCCCCCGGCCGCTACGTTCCCGTCGAAGGGGTTCCCCTCGGCGCCGCACTCGTCGGCGGCGAACTCCACGAGGAAGTCGACCGCGCCGCCCTGTCCGGCGTTGCCGCCCTCGCCGTCGAACTCCCACGCGAAGGTCAGGCAGCGCTGTTCGCCCGGGGCGAGGCAGCCGTCGCCGAGGAGCCCGGGGCGCAGTTCGATCCCGTCCGCGAGCGCGGAGCCGTCGATGTCCGCGAACGTCTCGTCGGCGATCAGCTCCCCGGCGCTCGCGAACTCGCCTTCGGCGCCGCCGCAGCTACCGATGCCGAATATCCCGGTGTCCTGCCGGACCGTGAGCGTGACGCGCTCCGCGAGCGCGGCGCTCGCGGCGTCGGCGCCGTCGAGGTGCGGGTCGATCCGCAGCCACACGCGGGCGGTGTCCTCCGGATCTTCGAGCCGGAGCCCGACGCTCGCGGTGCCGTAATCGTGCGGCAGCGCGTTGCCCACGTCGACGAGCCGGACGCCGACCGCTCCGACGTCGTCGACCGCGCCGACCGCGCTCGAATCAACGAGCGTCCCGTTCTCCGTGCGCCGCCACCCGACGAGCAGATTGAACGGCGTGTCCGTCTGAGCGTACGTGTAGTTTGTGTACTCGTCCCAGTTGTCCGTTCCCGTCGGTCGTCCGGAGGCGGCCCCGAGGGCCGCGAAGCCGACGGCTCCGGCGCCCGCGAGTGCCTCCCGCCGCGTGAGTCCCGATTCTTTCTGTGTCATTGTGTGTCGTCGCGGCTCCGAACGGCCGTATCGTCGATACCCTTCCTACTCTCACGACGCTCGTATGTATGCGCGCCCTACCCGCCCGGATCGGTGACCGTACCGGGCGGTACGGACGCCGTACCCGCCCGCGGTCGGCCGATCGGCAACAGACCTTCGTTCCCGCCCGCCGACGCCGTGACGCGGTCCGAGACGCGCTCTCAGGCCGACTGAACCCCCGCGCCGTCGTTGTGGCGCGCCTGCTCGGTGTAGAAGCCGAGGTCGAAGCCGAGCGCGTCGCCCTGAACCTCGTTGCCCACGCCGATCGGCAGCTCCCATTCGAGCGCGACGCAGTGCATCACGCCGTCGCCCGCGAACGGGTCGCGGTTCTCGTCGTCGGCCGGGTCGGCCAGCTCGCCGTACGGCGTCGCGCGGTTCCCATCGAGCGGGATTCCGTCGCCGCTCTCGAGCTCGTCGAGCACGTCCGCGAGCGAGCCCTCGATGATGATCTTCTCCTGTCCAGTCTGTGCCGCGAGGTTCCCGAACACCGAGGGAATGACGAGCGGGTCGTCGACGTCGTTGAAGAATGACGGATCGCCGCCCGGCCCCCCCGCGGGGCCGGCCATCGACGACAGCACCGCGTCGTTCGCGCTGCCGACGGAGATGGTGTACACGTTCGTCGCGGGGTTCGGCGACGCCGCGCGGGCGTCGTCGGCTGCGTCCACGGGGTCGGCGAACTGGGTGCTGCCGGTCCCGTTGAACGACTCCCCGTCGGAGAGGACGATGTTCCGGAACTCGACGCCGCCGCGGCCGTTCGCGTCGAGTTCGGCCTGCGCGTCGTTGACGCCCTCGCCGATGTACGTCCCCGTCGCGATGCCGCTCGCGTTCGAGAACGGGTCCGCGTCGCTGTCGTCGATGTCGGGGTCGTTGTTCGTCCCGCTGACGACGTTCGCGAGCTTCTTCCGGAGCCCGTCGAGCGCGTCGTCGACATCGTCGAGGTCGGCCGTCAGCGGCTGGAGGAGCCCGGTCCTAGGCTCGGTGTCGCCGCTCCCCTCGCCGTCGAAGTACGTGACGCCGACTTGGACGTCCGACCCCTGCGACTCGAGGTAGTCGACGAACTGGCGGGTGCCGAGCTCGACGAGGTCGATCTTCGTGGTCTCGTCGTAGGTGGTCCCGCCCACCGTGATGTTGTCCTCGCTCACCACGCCGTCGAACTGATCGTACAGCATCGACCCCGAGAAGTCCAGCGTGAGCATGATGTCGACCGGCTCCGCGCCGTCGTACACGTTGTCGCAGTCCTCGTCGTACCAGAGCTTCGCCTCAATGGCGTCGCCGAGGTCGCCGAGGTTATCCGGGTCGACGATCAGTTCCGGTTCGGTTTCGGTGCCGCCGTCGTCGTCGACGTTGGCCGCCTGCATCCAGATGTAGCCGGGGTTGTCACAGAGGTGGAGCGAGAAGGTGATCTCGCCGGAGTCGCCGGGCTTCACGTCGGTGAGCCGGACCAGCGTCTTCATCACCTCGCCCGTGACGGGGTCCGTGCCGAAGTCCGCCTCCGACAGCGGCGGGATGGTCTCGCAGTCCAGGATCGGGAGGTTCGCGCCGTTGCTGTCCTCGTCGTCCTCGTCCGGGAAGTCGCTGTACGTGAACACCTCGCCGTCGATCTCGATTGACTGCTCGCCGTCGCCGTCGTGGTCCGGGTGCGCGCTGACGAACTGGTTGCCCTCGCCGAAGTCGTAGGTCTGTTGCCAGTCGACGAGCAGGTCCAGCTGGCCCGCGGTGAGGGTGTTCCCGTCGAACGACTCGGTGTCGTTGAAGTACGCCGTGGTACCGAGACCGGCGCCAGCCGAGGCCACGCCGACCGCGCCGAGGCCGGCCAGCACGGTCCGCCGCGACAGTCCGATGGAGTCGATGTTGTCGTTGTCTGCCATGATTGTGAATCCCCGAAGGGAGTCCCACCGACGGAGTCGAACCGTCGTACGCCACGTGGGAGGACCGCGACCGCCGCGGTCGGGTGCGCTACGCTCCGCCCGCCCGTTTCAGACGGAAGTCGCGCGCTCGTTTCGGTCTTATTCGACGCTGATGTCGAAGGCGACTCCCTCCTCGGCTGTCAGATCGTAGTCGCCCTGTAGCGTGACCGTCACGTTACCGCTGATGGTGAATGCGTTCGCGACGTCCGCGGCGTCGGTGTCGAACACGAGGTAGGTGACATCGCGGTCGGAACCGTCGTCGTCGTTCGACGCGGAGATCGCGTCGGGACCGCTGAGCGACACCGGGGTGCCGTCTAGGTCCAGTCCGAGGTCTGTCACGGCGACGGTTGCCTCGTCGGCCTTCGTCGTGATGCCGAGCTTCCCGCTGGGGGCGGGAATCGTGCTGGCCACGTTCACGCCGTCAAGGGTGAACGAGGCGTTGGCGCTGCCGTCGTAGGTGTAGCTGAACGGGACCGTGCTACCGGACGACCAGCTGTAGTCGGCCGTGCTGGCGCTCCCGACGTCGGGGCCGACCGCGACTTCCCACGTGTTCTGACCACCGAAGCGGCCGCGAGCGAACGAGGTCTCCTGTTCGGTGGCGAACTCCTGCTGCTTGGCGAAGCCCTCGCCGGTCGTAGTCGTGATAGAGGGTTCACACGGGTTCGCCGTGCCGTCGTTGTGGCGCGACTGGAGCGCGTGGAACTCGAACTCCATCGTCAGCGAGTCCGACTGAACCTCGTTGCCGACGCTCGTCGGGATTTCCCACGAGAGGCATACGCACGGGCCGGTGATGAACGCCTCGCCCTCCTCGGGCTCGACCACGTCGGCGTACTCCGCCTGCTCGCCGGGAACGAGGCCGGCCATCCCGTCGCCGTCGAGGGCCGCGCCGTTGGAGATTGCCGCGATGACATCGACGAGCGAGCCGGAGACGATCTCTCCGTCCGCGAGGGGTTCACCGTCCTCGTCACAGTAGGCGAGACTCGCCATAATCGAGTCGCCGAGTTCGCCGAGATCGGGCGTGCTGTCGACGGCCGATTCGGGTTCGTTGATGCCGTTCTCCGCCTGCGAGAGGTCACCGCACGCCCACATGTACGAGGGGTTGTCGACGATCTCGAAGCAGAACTTCACTTCGCCGGAGTCGCCGGGCTTCACGTCGTCGAGGTCGTAGAACATCCCGGCGGGGTCGCCGTCCTGCGTACCCATGGCGCTGTCCGCCATGTTCTCGACCGCACCGTCGCTGTCGTAGGAGGCCTCGTACAGCACGCGCAGGTCGAGCGAGCCGGCCGTCAGCGTGTTGTCTTCGAACGTCTCGGTGTCGTTGAAGTACGCCGTGGTGCCGAGGCCTGCGCCCGCGGAGGCCACGCCGACCGCACCGAGTCCGACCAGCATCTTGCGCCGCGATAGTCCGATTTTGTCGTCGTTCATTGTGTATCATCCCCGAAGGGAACTCCCGGCGGCGGTCGTGAACCGCCGCGTCGGCCGCCCGAAGGCGCCGAGCCGGGAACCGGACGTGTCTCGTCGTCCGGGGCCGCGTCGCTCAGAGGAGCTAGTTCGGATTGCTCACGTTATCGGTGCCGTTGGGGGCGGGACCGGGGCTGGTGCTGTTCACGTCGGTCCCGTTGAACGCTACCTGCGGGTCGTCGTTGTGCCGCGACTGCTCGGCGTAGACGGCGAGATCGAAGCTCACGGAGTCGGTCTGGATCTCGTTGCCGACATCCGCCGGGAGCGTCCACTCGAAGCCGATGCACTGGGTGGTCGCGCCGGGGTACGGCTGCCGACCCTCCTCCTGCCGGTTGCCGTCGAGCGCCTCGCCGTCGGCCAGCTCCGCGAAGACCTCGCTCATCGTGCCGGAGAGGATCTTCTGTTCGCCCGCTAAGACGATCTGCGCGATCTCGGCGTAGACCGTGTCGAGGTCGGCCGGGTCGGGCGCGAGGAACGCGTCGCCGGGCGACGACGAGATGTCCTGGACGAGGCTGGCGTCGACGTTGTTGCCGAGCCCGATCCCGAAGATACGCGTGCCGGCGTTCTTGGCCGCGGTGGCGGCCGTCCGAGCGTCGCCGACGTTCTCGAAGCCGTCGGTCAAGACGATCATGACCTTCGAGGCGCCGGGCGTCGCGTTCGTGCCGCTCGTGAGCTCGGTCTGTGCGACGTTGATCCCGCCCGCGACGTTCGTGCTGCCGGACGCGGTGTAGTTGTTGATCGCGTTGATGACGTCTTGGTAGGTGGTCGTCAGCTTCTGGTCCAGCGACGCGCCGCTCGCGAACGAGATCGCGGCGGCCTCGTCCGGCGACGAGAGGTTACCGACGAAGCTCGTTGCGGCCGCCTGTAGCGCCGAAAGGTTCGCGCCGCTCATCGAGCCGGAGGTGTCGCTGACCAAGGCGACCTCAAGCTCCTGCCGCTCGCCCGTGCCCGTGGGCTCGTACACGTTGTCGCAGTCCTCGTCGTACCAGACGCAGACCTCGATGGCGTCGGCGAGGTCGCCCTGGTCGGGCGTGTCGTCCGCGTCCGCCTCGGGCTCGGACTGCCCGTTCTCCGCCTGGGTTAGCTCGCCCGCGAGGTAGACGTACGCGGGGTTGTCACAGATGTGGAGGCTGATCGTCACCTCGCCGGAGTCGCCGGGCTTCACGTCGTCGAGCGTGAACACCGGGATCCCGTCGCCGTTGACGAGGAACTCGTCCATCGCCGGTGAACAGAAGTCGATCTCGCCGGTCACGTAGTCCTCCCAGCTCTGCCCCTCTCCGGGCGCGGGCGTCTGGTCGAGCAGGTAGCGCCCGTCGCCGAGGTCCTCGACGTCAGGGTACCCCATCGCCCGAATGTCGTCGAGACGGCCGGGGCCGCCGAGGTACGTCGACTTGTAGTCCAGCTTCAGGTCCAGCTCGCCCGCGGTGAGGGTGCTCCCGTCGAACGACTCGGTGTCGTTGAAGGACGCCGTGGTACCGAGTCCCGCGCCTGCGGACGCGACGCCGACCGCGCCGAGACCCGCGAGCACCTTGCGCCGCGAGAGTCCGATTTTGTCGTTTGTGTCTTTGCTCATGGTGTCTCCTCCGACTCGCCCCCCGTCCGCGCTGGGCTGACCGAATCGGTTACTTTCTCCTCCGAGGGACACCCACCTAGTTACGCGCTCCCACGTCACCGTCGAACGACCGATTCCAGCCGGTAGAAGCCTTCACGCCACCGGTCAAACGTCGCGTTCGACGGGCGGTCCGGCGCCCCTACCGTGGCGGATCGCGACCGCATGCGATTCATACCCACACCCCAGATCGCCGCACGGACACCGTACTCGGCGGGTCGAACCCGGCAGGCGGCCCGTACCTCCCGCACCCGATCGGCGGTCCCCCCGGGTAGCCAGCCCATACATATACCCCCGTCAGACGCAGGAAGTAGCAGAACTCGGGCGCCGCCGGGCGCGGCCGCCCGGCCCCCATCTCCATGAAACTCCGAAACGACGTGCTACCGGCCGAACAGGTGTACGCCATCCTCGCGAACGAGCGCCGACGGCGCGCGATCGAACAGCTCAGCTCCGTCGGCGGGACGGTCTCGGTCAACGAGCTGTCGACGCTCGTCGCGCGCCGCGAGACGGGGGAGACCCCGCCCCCGAAGCGCTGTCGCGAGAGCGTGTACACGTCGCTGGTCCAGACGCACCTCCCGAAGCTGGCCGAGGCGGGCGTGATAACGTACGACCGCGAGTCGCAGACGCTCGAACTCTCTCGACGCGCACGCGACGTGCGCCTGTACACGGAGATTCTCGCGCCCGGCGGCGCGACGTGGTCGGAGCTGTACCGCGCGCTGGCGGTGGGATCGCTGCTCGTCGTGCTCGCCGCGCTCCTCGACGTCCCGCTCGTGTCGGCGGTCGACCCCATGCTGTGGACCAGCCTCGCGCTCGGCGCCTTCGCCGCCGCCAGCGCCGCCCAGCTGTGGGTCAACCGCTTCTCGGTATTGCGACAGCTGCGGCTACGCTGAGGCCTCTCCGACGCGACTTCCAGGAAACCCACTCCCCGAAAACTGACCGTCCATTCCTCTCGACTCGTCCGACCTCCCTCGGCTTCCTACTCGCTCGCGGCCGCGAGCGACGCCGGCAGTCGCAGTTCGAACAGCCGCGCGTCACAGCCCGCACAGCGACCGGCGACCACGTCGTAGCTGGAACAGCAGGACTCGACGACGCGCTCTTCGAGCGCCACGTCCCCGGCGCACGACGGACACTCCGCGACGAACAGCCGGAGGGCGCCGAGGACCGCGCTCCGCTCGGCGAGCGGGCGATCCGCCCAGTCGCCGTCGAGCCCCGTCAGCACGCGGTCGGCCGCGGCGTCGGCCCGGAACGCCGGCCGCGACTCCCAGTGACCGATCCGCTCCTCGCCGGCGTACGCGAACCCCGCGCCGCCCCGCCAGTCGATTGAGAGTTCGTGCCGGTCGAGTCCGGTGAGCGCCGCGAGCGCCGCGAGGTCGTCGCGGTCGGTCCGTCTCCCCTCGTCGGGCGTCGCTCCCGCCCCGTCCTCGGCCGCCGCCCGCCACGACGCGGCGAAGTTGGGGGCGAACGCGAAGTCGTCGCCCGCGGGCGTCTCGACGAGGACGCCCGCGTCGAGGAGGTACGTTTCGGGGTCTACCTCACCGACGCCCAGCCTGCGGGGCTCGGCGTTGCCGGGCGCCTTGCCGAACGGCGCGAGCGCCCGCTCCGGGAGGTAGCGCTTCGTGAGTTCCGGCGTCCCGGGAACGAGGTACCCGCGGAGCCAGATGGCCCCGAGCGCGCCGCCGAACCCGACCGCCCCGAGTAGCGGCGCGCCCACCGCGGCCACCGCTCCCGCCCCGGCCGCCGCGATGCCGACGTTGACGGCCGTACAGGGGAGACACCGGTTCGCACCGGTGTACTCCGGCTGCCGGAGGCGACCGACGACGGCGCGCGCGGGCTGCCGGAGGCGACCGACGACCGAGTCTCGTGACACGTTCATGCTGGTCCGAACGCGACGCACCGACCTATGTATGCGCCGCCTACCGCGTCCGACGCGGGCTCTCCGGCCCACAACATCGTTATAGCGCCCGGACAAATCCACTTGTATCGATGTGATGAACTGTGTCGGAGACGTCAAGAACGCCCGAAGTACGGCGAGTGTGTACGGTTCTGTTCGGGCGAATCTTCCGGGGACCGGCTCTAGTGGGTACAATGCGAAGTGATATATCCTCCCATGATAACCGTACTCTCATTCGGCATGTATGAGCTATGACACCACAACTCGCCAAACAAGCGGCGTCGTCGGACACCGACGGTGAGGGCCCCTCGCGCGACGAGGTGTTCACCGCGCTGAGCAATCGGCGGCGTCGCAACGTGATCAAGTACCTGAAGACCAACGGCACCGAGGCGCGCGTCAGGGATATCGCCGAGCAGCTGGCCGCGTGGGAGAACGACGTCGAGATTCCGGCGGTGACGTACAAGCAGCGCAAGCGCGTGTACACCGCGCTCCACCAGTCGCACCTGCCGAAGCTGGCGGCGAGCGGGTTCATCGACTACGAGTCGGACCGGGGGCTGGTGTCGCTCACCGAGGAGAGCCGACAGCTGGAGGTGTACCTGGAGATCGTCTCGGAGAACGAGATCCTCTGGGCCGAGTACTACGCGGGGCTCGCGGTCGTCTGCGGACTGCTGGCGACGGCGGGGTGGACCGGGACCGCCCCGTTCGGCGCGGTCTCCGGGTACGCGTACGCGGCGCTCTTCACGCTCGTGTTCGGGGCGTCCGGGATCGCTCACCGGGCGTCGACGAAGCGGAACCGGCTGGGATGACGGCGCGCCGGCGCGCGGCGGGGCTCGGGCCGACCGGACGGACACCCGCAGGGTTTTAGCCGCGCACGGCGGGAGTAGGGACATATGGCAACGGGGATCGTCGGGGAGTTCCTCGATCTCAAGGCGGAGACGGACGCGGACGTCCTCGCGATGCAGTGCGGCGACTTCTACGAGTTCTTTGCGGACGACGCGGAGTTGGTCGCCGACGAGCTCGATCTGTCGATCTCGCAGAAGTCCTCCCACGGCTCGTCGTACCCGATGGCGGGCGTGCCCCTCTCGGAGCTGACGCCGTACGTGAACGCCTTGGTCGAGCGCGGCTACCGGGTCGCGGTCGCGGACCAGTACGAGACCGAGGGCGGCGACCACGCCCGCGAGATCGTCCGCGTTGTCACGCCGGGCACGGTGTTGGAGACGAGCGACGACGACGCGCGCTACCTCGCGGCGGTCGTCCGCGAGGAGGACGGGCGCGGCGCGGCGGACGGACCCGCCGACGACGGGCCGTACGGCCTCGCGTTCGCCGACGTGACCACGGGACGATTCTTGGCCACGACCGTCGACGACGGGGGCGAACTGCGCGCGGAGCTGTACCGGTTCGACCCGGCCGAGGTGCTGCCCGGGCCGCGGGTCCGCAACGACGACGTCCTCCTCGGCGCGGTCCGCGAGGACCTCTCGGGGCGCGTCACCGCCTTCGACGCGGAGGCGTTTGCGGCCGGGCGCGCGGAACACGCGGTGCGCGAGCAGTTCGGCCGCGAGACGACCGACAGCGTCGGGCTCGACTCGACGCTCGCCGTCCGCGCCGCGGGCGCGGTCCTCTCGTACGTCGAGGAGACGGGGGCGGGCGTGCTCGCCTCGATGACGCGCCTGACGGCGTACGGCGCGGACGACCGCGTCGACGTGGACGCGACCACGCAGCGCAACCTCGAGATCACGGAGACGATGCGGGGCGACGCCGACGGCTCACTGTTCGACACGGTGGACCACACACTCACGGCCGCCGGCGGGCGGCTACTCCGTGAGTGGCTCACCCGGCCGCGACGTGACCGCGAGACGCTCGACGACCGGCTCGACGCGGTCGAGGCGCTGGCGTCCGCGGCGCTCGCCCGCGACCGGCTCCGCGAGGTGCTCGGCGACGCCTACGACCTCGAACGCCTCGCGGCGCGCACGACGAGCGGGAGCGCGGGCGCGCGCGAACTGCTCTCGATCCGCGACACGCTCGCGCTGCTGCCCGCCCTCGCGGACGCGCTCGACGACACCGCCCTCGCCGACTCGCCCGCGGCCGCCGTGCTCGGTAGGGTCGACCGCGACCGCGCGGCCGCGCTCCGGGAAGAGCTCGCCGACGCCCTCGCCGAGGATCCGCCCAAGGCGAAGACGAGCGGCGGACTCCTGAAGCGCGGCTACGACGACGAGCTCGACGACCTGATCGACCGCCACGAGGGCGTGAACTCGTGGCTCGACGGGCTCGCGGAGCGCGAGAAGCGAGAGCACGGGCTCAGCCACGTCACCGTCGACCGCAACAAGACGGACGGCTACTACATTCAGGTCGGCAAGTCGGTCGCCGATCAGGTGCCCGAGCACTACCGCGAGATCAAGACGCTGAAGAACTCGAAGCGGTTCGTCACCGACGAGCTCGCGGAGAAGGAACGGGAGGTCCTCCGCCTCGAGGAGGCCCGCGGCGAGCTGGAGTACGAGCTGTTCGAGGAACTGCGCGAGCGCGTCGCCGAGCGCGCGGAACTGCTTCAGGACGCCGGGCGCGCCGTCGCCGAACTCGACGCGCTCGCCTCGCTCGCGACCCACGCCGCGCGTCGCGACTGGACGCGCCCGGAGCTGACGACGGAGCGCCGGCTCGACGTGGAGGCCGGCCGCCACCCCGTCGTCGAGGGGACGACCGACTTCGTCCCGAACGACCTGCGGCTCGACGCCGACCGCGGCTTCCTCATCGTCACCGGCCCGAACATGAGCGGCAAGTCGACGTACATGCGGCAGGCCGCGCTGATCCAGCTGCTCGCGCAGGCGGGCTCGTTCGTCCCCGCGCGAGCCGCCGAGGTGGGGCTCGTCGACGGCATCTACACGCGTGTCGGCGCGCTCGACGAGCTGGCGCAGGGTCGATCGACGTTCATGGTGGAGATGCAAGAGCTGTCGAACATCCTCCACTCGGCCACCGAGGACTCGCTGGTCATCCTCGACGAGGTCGGCCGCGGCACCGCCACCTACGACGGTATCTCCATCGCGTGGGCCGCGACCGAGTACCTCCACAACGAGGTCCGCGCGCGCACCCTTTTCGCCACCCACTACCACGAGCTGACGACGCTCGCCGACCACCTTCCGCGCGTCGAGAACGTCCACGTCGCCGTCGACGAGCGCGACGGCGAGGTGACGTTCCTCCGCACCGTCCGGGACGGCCCGACCAACCGCTCGTACGGCGTCCACGTCGCCGACCTCGCCGGCGTCCCGGACCCCGTCGTCTCCCGCTCGGACGAGGTCCTCGACCGGCTCCGCGAGGAGAAGGCGATCGAGGCCCGCGGCTCGCGGACCGGGAGAAACGGGAGCCGCAGGGGCGCCGGCGGCGACGGCGAAGGCGGCACCCAGCAGGTCGTGTTCGACCTCTCGTCCGGGTCGTTCTCGGACGCGTCCGACGCCGACGGGGAAACAGGGGCGGACGCCCAGCCCTCGAACGCGCGTCGGAACGGAGGCAATTCCGCGGACACGCCGGTCGAATCTGGCGGCTCCGGCGGCGCTGCGAAGACCGCAGCGACCGGATCCGACGCCGAGGCGGCCGAGCGGCTCGACGCCGAGACCCGCGCCGTGATCGAGGAGCTGAGCGACGTCGATGTCGCGGAGACGCCCCCGGTGGAGCTGCTCTCGCAGGTCCAAGAGTGGCAGGAGCGACTCGACTGAGGCCGCGTCCGCTCGCCGGGGGGTGCGTCTGACGTAAGAACTAATGTCCGACCTCGTCGTGTGGTGTGTATGGGCATCATGAGCAAGATCCTCGGCGGGGGTGGGAGCCGCTCCGTCGACGACTACGTCGAACTCGACGCGGACGACTTCGCCGACGCGCACGCGGAAACGGACACGCAGGTACACTTCGCGGAGATCGCCGACCAGAGCGACGTCATCCCGATCAAGGACGCGGTGTACGACGGCGACTTCGTCATCGCCGACATCACCCGCCACTCCACGTCGGACCGGACGATCGAACACGTCTACGACGAGCTCCGGCAGGTCGTCCAGGAGGTCGACGGCGACATCGTCCAGAAGGGCGACGACCAGATCATCGTCACCCCCACCGGCGTCAAGGTCTCGCGGCAGAAGCTATAGGCGCGCCCTCCCGACCGCTCGTCCCCGTTTTCCTCTCGTGACCCCGGCCTCGCGGCCGGCATTCGGGCGTACCGGTCGAACCGTGTCATATATGCCGTTCTCCCGCCCACGTAGAGTCGAATGGACGAGCCGGTACTGCTGACGGGCGCCGGCGGACGGGTGGGACAGGCCATCCTCCGCGGTATCGGCGACGACTACGACTGGCGGCTCCTCGACCGCGAGCCGCTCCCGGCGGCGAAGGTGCCCGATGGGGTCACCGACGCCGACCGGTACGTCGCCGACATCACCGACGAGCGCGCCGTCCGCGAGGCGATCGCCGACGTCGGCGCGGTGATCCACCTCGCCGGCGACCCGCGGAAGACGGCGCCGTGGGACTCCGTCCTCCGGAACAACATCGACGGGACGCAGGTCGTGATGCGCGCCGCCGCCGAGGCCGGCGTCGAGAAGTTCGCGTTCGCCTCCTCGAACCACGCCGTCGGCGGCTACGAGACCGACGAGCGGACGCCCGACCTGTACCGCCCCGAAGACGAGTACCGTCTCGACGGGAGCGAACTCCCGCGCCCCGGCAACCTCTACGGCGTCTCGAAGGCGGCCGGCGAGTCGCTCGGCCGCTTCTACCACGACGAGTTCGACATGAGCGTCGTCTGCGTCCGCATCGGGAACCTCACCAAGGACCACCCGCCCCGCGAGTACGAGCGGGGGCAGGCGATGTGGCTCTCGCACCGCGACTGCGCGCACCTGTTCGACCGCTGTCTCCGGGCGACGTACGGCTACGAGGTCGTGTACGGCATCTCGGACAACGACCGGCGCTACTACTCCATCGAGCGAGCCCGCGAGGCGCTGGGCTACGACCCCGCGGACAACTCGGGCGACTACACCTTCGAGGGCGAACCCAAGCCGGACCGCGACACCGAGACGAACGGCGGCCGCTACGCCGCCGGCGCGGACGCCGCCGACGCGCCCGCTGAGCCCAACTTCCCGGCTGACCCGGACGCGCCGAGCGACGACGCCTGAGTGGCCGCCGCCGGCCGCCCTCGCGCCGGACCGCGCCGCTAGAACAGGTCCTCGACGTCCCGCCGCTTCCGCTCTTCTCGCTCCACGTGGTCGCCCAGTCGCGCGGCCACCTGCGGCCGCGCGTCCGGCGTCCGCAGGTACGCGAGCAGCAGTTCGGCGAACTCGGTCCGCCCGGTCCCGCGCTCCGCGGACGCGAACTCGGCCGCGGTCGCGAGCGTCGCCGCGTCGCCCGGCTCGCCCGTCGCCGCGAGCGCCGGCACCGCGAGACCCACCGCCCCGAGCGACAGATCGCCGAACGTCGGCGTCTCGCCGTCGACGCGGATCCGCGGCGGCGTCGCCGGCCCCGTCGCCTCTGGCGCCTCGGCGAGCCGCTCAGCCCACTCCCGGACGGGGGCCATCGCGACCCCCAGCGAGTCGGAGTCCGCCGTCAGCGCCGTGACGGCGTCCGCCGCGCGCTCGGAAGCGCCCGGCTCGTCGCCGTCGGCCGCGCGGTGCGTCGCCGTCGCGGTCGCGGTCAGCCCCCGAAGCAGTCGCTCGGCGTCCTCCGGTCGCTCTGCGTCTTCCCCGCCGCCGTCATCGATCGACGCCCCCGCCGCTTCCCAGACGTGACGCGCCGCGAGGGGGTGCCCCTCGTTGAACAGCGCGGCGCCGGCGACGACGCGATCGCGATGGACGGCGTCCCCGCGGTCGCTCCGTGCCTCCGAGTCGCGGTCGCTCACGCGTTGCGGTCGGTGGCGGCGAGTGATAAATGTCGAGTTCCGCGAACGGCTCGGGGGAGGGCGGAGCGTCAGCAGGAGGCGGAGGGTTCGTGCGTCAGCGGGAGGCGGAGGGTTCGTGCGTCAGCGGGGTCGGTCAGGTCTCTCGGATGCTCGCGTCGTCGGCCGGGAGGCGGAGCGTCCGGCCGACCGCGCTCGGATACCGTCGGTGGAGCGCCGCGCCGACGACCGCGCCGGCGAGGGCCGCCAGCGCGACCGCGGCCGCGATCGGAAACGCGAGGACTCCGACCACCACGGCCGGCAGCGCCGCCAAGGCGATCGTCGCGCCGAGCGACGGGAGGGACTCGGTCGGGTGCGGGCACGCGTACAGGTCGGGGCGAACCATGCGTCTGGAGGGGGGTCGATCTGCTGTCATCGTCGGATTGGGGTGTGGTGCGAGGCGTGCGCCTCGCGGTCGGCGTCAGTTCGGCCGCCGGAGACCGCACCGCGCGGTCGGAGGGCGACGGATCGGTGTCGAGAGCAGTCCGGTAGAAGCGGTCGCTCGCGTCGGCAGCGAGCGGGCCGCCCCCGCGTCGGGGTCACGCGGCGACGGCACCGAGGAGAGCGGCGACCGGCCCGCGGACCCGTTTCCGGACGCTCCAGCGGGGGGCGAACGTCGGAATGGAGTCGCGGACGGTCATGGATTCGACCCGGCGGTGGGGACCGACCGGGTGTACGTTCACCGTGTGACGGAACCGGATTAATAGTTTCCCGTGTATGGAAACCAATGTCGTGGCTAGTCTCCGCCACTCCGCTCGGCGTCGGCGGATCCACCAGTACACTAACGACGTGGGGGGTCGTACTGTCGATCGACGTGTCCAGTAGTCTACTCCCAGTGATCGCGGTGATTCTCGTCTCGGGGCTCGCGGTCCAGCTGCTCGCTCACCGGCTCCGGGTGCCGAGCGTCATCTTCTACCTCGCAATCGGCGTGGTGCTCGGACCCGAGCTGCTCGGCCTCGTCACGCTGGAGACGTTCGGTGAGGGGCTGGAGATCATCGTCGGACTCAGTGTCGCGATCATCGTCTTCGAGGGGGCGTTCGCGCTCCGGATCGACCGGATCCGCCGCGCGTCGACGGTGTCGCTCCGGCTGGTGACGATCAGCGCGGTCGTGATGTTCCTCGGCACCGCGGCGGCGGTCCGCGCGTTCACGGACGGCACGTGGGAGATCGCGCTGCTGATCGGCGCGCTGCTGGTGGCGACCGGTCCGACCGTCATCACGCCGATCCTCAACGTGGTCCGGGTGCGGGACCACGTCGCGACCGCGCTGGAGACGGAGGGGATCGTCAACGACGTGACGGCCGCGATCGTCGCGGTCGTCATCTTCGAGACGCTGCTGCTCGATGACCTCGGCGTCCCCGCGACGGTGCTGTCCTTCCTCCAGCGGTTCGGCGTCGGCGTCGCCGCGGGGCTGCTCGCCACGGGGATCATCTACCTGTTACTGGACAGCGACATCGTCCCCGAACGCGACGTGCAGGCGTCGCAGTTCCTCGTGCTGTCGGCCGCGATCGGCTCGTTCGCGGCCGCCGAGGCCGTCGCCGCGGAGGCGGGCATCGCGGCGGCGGCGACGAGCGGGATCCTCCTCGGGAACCTCGGGATCGACAACCGCGAGGAGATAGAGACGTTCGCGGAGAACACCACCACGATCGTCTTATCCTTCGTCTTCATCTCGCTCGCCGCGCTGATCGACGTCGAGGCGATCGCCGGCCTCGGGGTCGGCGTGATCGCGATCGTCGCCGTCATCATGCTCGTCTTGCGACCCCTCGGTGCGTTCCTCGCGACGTTCGGCGTCGAGCGGTTCACCCGCCCGGAGCGCCTGTTCATCGCGACCGTCGGGCCGCGGGGGATCATCCCGGCGAGCGTGGCGACGCTGTTCGCCATCGAGTTGGAGCTCGCTGGCAGCATCGCCGCCGGCGAACTGCTCGTCGGCACGGTGTTCGCGGTCATCTTCGCGACGGTCCTCGTCGAGGCGGGGTTCGCGCGGCAGATCGGAGAGTTTCTCGGAGTGTCACCAATGCGCACGATAATCATCGGCGGGGGCCGGGTCGGTCAGGCGCTCGCCACGCGACTGGAGAACAGGGGCGAGTACGTCGTCGTCGTCGAGACGGACCCGGACGTCGCCGAACGGGCGCGCGCAGAGGGGTTCACCGTCTACGAGGGGGACGGCAGTGACACGGAGGCGCTTCGCGCCGCCGACATCGACGACGCGAAGCGGTTCATCACGACGACGGCCGACGACGACATCAATCTCCTCGCGTGCCAGCTCGCCATCACTAAGTTCGGCGTTGCGTCCGTCTACTCACGGGTGAACGACCCGGACAACGTCGACGCCTTCGACAGCATCGGCGTCACCGGCATCGACGCCACGACGGCGACCGCGGCGGCCATCGACGACGAGATAGAACGCCCCGCGCTCACCCACTGGATGAACGAGCTCGGCGACAGCCACGACGTTCAGGAGGTTGAGGTGACCTCTCGCGAATTGGCGGGGAAGAGCATCCGCGACCTCAACGCGCGGATCCCGGACGACACCTTCGTCGCCGTGATCAGCCGCGACGGCGAGAACCGCGTTCCCTCGGCCGACAGCGTCCTCGAAATGGGCGACAGCGTGACGTTCATCGGCGCCACCGACGGGGTCCGCCGAGCGATGGAGCGGTTCCACCCGCACGATTAACAGCTCGGTCAGATCGCCCGTGGAGTGAGGGTGACCGGCTCTGAGCCCCAGTCGCGGGGGCGACATACTCTCCACTGCGCCCGTCGTTTGGTGTGGCCGAAACGTCTCGACGGAGTCCGACGCGAGTGAAACAAGCGTCGGGCACGTCGGGACCGAACGCAGTCGCTGCCGAACGAAGTGAGGCAGCCGCAAAGTGAGTGTCCTGACGGAGATTTGAACTCGGAAAGCCGTTCGGCCTCGCTTCGCTCGGCCGCTGCGACTTTCCTGCTCAAATCTTCGCGGAGTTTTCGGACACACGCACGGCTCGCTACGCTCGCCGTTTGGTTTGTCCGAAAACGTCCTGACGGAGATTTGAACTCCGGTCCCTGGCTCCGCAAGCCAAGAGGATAGTCCACTACCCTACCAGGACTCATTTCTACGTATCGCGGTGGAACTTAAGACGGTTACGGTCCGGCGGCCGCGTGCCTGCGGTCCGCATACTCCCCGTGCCGGATGAACACCTTTTGTATCGACGGGACCCATGAACGCCCATGAGACGCTTTCGAGCCGCGACCGCGACCCGCTCCGGTCCCCGTGCCGACCGGGGGGTGCCCGGCGCGACCCCCGGCCAACGGCAACGCTTATGCGCGAACCCGTCGACCACGGAGGGACGAGTATGGGCGCCATAGAGGAGGTGTACGAGGACCTCGACACCGACGTCGAGTTCGAGGAGTTCGAGGCCGCCGTCGAGGACAAGGTCGAGCAGATGGGCGGGCTCGCGGACGAGGAGACCGCCGCGATGCTCATCGCACACGAGCTGCGCGACGAGGAGGCCGACACCATCGCCGACATCGAACCGGGGATGAACGAGGTGAAGTTCCTCGGCAAGGTGACAGCCATCGGCGAGATCCGGACCTTCGAGCGCGACGACGAGGACGCGGAGGAGGGTCGCGTGTGTAACGTCGATGTCGCCGACGCCTCCGGCTCCGTCCGGGTCGCACTGTGGGACGACATGGCCGCGGCGGCCGAGGAGGAGCTCGAAGTCGGGCAGGTCCTCCGCGTCATGGGCCGTCCCAAGGAGGGGTACAGCGGCCTCGAAGTGAGCGCGGACAAGGTCGAGCCGGACGAGGACGCCGAGGTCGACGTCCAAGTGCTCGACACCTACCGCGTCGAGGACCTGACGCTCGGGGCGTCCGACGTGGACCTCGTGGGGCAGGTGTTAGACACCGACTCGATCCGGACGTTCGACCGCGACGACGGCAGCGAGGGACGCGTCGCCAACCTCACGCTCGGCGACGAGACGGGGCGCGTGCGCGTCACGCTCTGGGACGGGAAGGCCGACCTCGCCGAGGAGTTCGCGGCGGGCGAGGTCGTCGAGGTCGGCGACGGCTACGTCCGCGAGCGCGACGGCGACCTGGAGCTCCACGTCGGCGACCGCGGCACGGTCGAGCGCGTCGACGAGGACGTCGAGTACGTCCCGGAGACCACCGACATCGCCGACCTCGAGATCGGCCAGACTGTCGACATCGGGGGCGGCGTCATCGAGACCGACCCGAAGCGGACGTTCGACCGCGACGACGGCAGCGAGGGACAGGTCCGCAACGTCCGGATCAAAGACGAGACCGGCGAGATCCGCGTCGCGCTGTGGGGCGACAAGGCCGACCGCGAGATCGAACTGGCCGACCGGGTCGTCTTCACCGACGTCGAGATCCAGGACGGCTGGCAGGACGACCTCGAGGCGTCCGCGAACTGGCGCTCGACCGTCTCCGTCCTCGACGAGGGGAGCGACGCGGCGGCCGGCGTCGCGGGCGGCGCGTCCGGGGCCGGAAGCACCGGGGGCGACGGAGACGGCCGCGGGTCGAACGAAACCGGCCTCGGTGCCTTCTCCGATGACGGCAAGAAGGCGGCGGCCGAGGCCGTCGCCGGTGAGGCCGGCGACGAGGAAGGGGGCGGTGCGAGCGGCGGCGCGGCGACCGCGGCGGCGGAGCGATCGGACGGCGCCGTCGAGTTCACCGGCACGGTCGTCCAGACCGGGGACCCCGTCGTGCTCGACGACGGACAGCAGACGAAATCGGTCGACACCGACGCGAGCCTCCGGCTCGGCGAGGAGATAACCGTCCGCGGCCCGGAGCGCGACGGGACCATCGACGCCGACGACGTCTTCTGACGCGCCCGACCGCCGCGGCGGCCCGTCCGGATCCGGCGGCAAAGCGGGTAACGGAAAGCGTTATACGACACACGGACGCGACTGTGTGTATGAGTGTCGAGTTACCGTTCGCGCCGGTCGACGGGATCATCCGGCGGAACGCGGGGGAACTCCGCGTCAGCGCGGACGCCGCCGAGGAGCTCGCGCGACGGATCCAATCGCACGGCGCCGAGCTCGCCGTCGACGCGGCCGAGCATGCGACCGCGGACGGCCGGAAGACGCTGATGGCCGCGGACTTCGGCGTCGAGCAGGTCGTCGGCCGGGAGGATCTCACGCTCCCGGTCGCGCCCATCGACCGGATCGCTCGACTCCGGATCGACGACCGCTATCGGGTCGGCGTCGACGCGCGCGTCGCGCTGGCCGACATTTTGGAAGACTACGCCGACAACGTCGCGAGCGCGGCCGCGACGCTGGCCCGGCACGCGGACCGACGGACCGTACAGGCCGAGGACATCGAGACGTACTTCGCGTTGTTCGAGTAGATGCAGTTTGGCTACAGCGAGCGGTGTCTCGACCACGACACCGGCGAGCGGCACCCGGAGAACCCGGACCGACTCCGCGCGATCCGCCGCGGTCTCGCGAAGCGGCACGGCGTCGAGTACGTCGAGGCCGATCCCGCGGCGAAGGCGGCCGTCTCGGCCGTTCACGACCCCGATTACGTCGACGAACTGGAGTCGTTCGTCGCGGACGGCGGCGGCAGCTGGGACCCCGACACCGTTGCCAGCGACGGGACGTGGGACGCGGCGCTCACCTCGGCCGGGCTCGCCCAGTGGGCCGCCCGCGCGGCGCTCGACGGCTCGACCGGGCGGCAGACCCCGTTCGCGATCGGCCGCCCGCCGGGCCACCACGCCGTCACCGACGACGCGATGGGGTTCTGCTTCTTCAACAACGCCGCCGTCGCGGCCCAGACCGCCCTTGACGAGGACCTCGCTGACCGCGTCGCGATCTTCGACTGGGACGTGCACCACGGGAACGGCACGCAGGACATCTTCTACGACCGCGGCGACGTCCTCTACGCGTCGATCCACGAGGACGGCCTCTACCCGGACACGGGGGACCTCGACGAGACCGGCGAGGGAGACGGCGACGGGACGACGGTGAACCTCCCGCTGGCGGCCGGTGCCGGCGACGCCGACTACCTCTACGCCGTCGACGAGGGGATTGGGCCTGCGATCGATCGGTTCGACCCCGACCTGCTGATCGTCTCGGCGGGGTTCGACGCGCACCGCCACGACCCCATCTCGCGGATGCGCGTCTCCTCGGAGGGGTACGCGCTGTTGACCGACCGGATCCGGACGCTCGCCGATGACGCCGGCGCCGCCCACGCGTACGTGCTGGAGGGCGGATACGGCCTCGACACGCTCGCCGAGGGGGTCTCGATGGTCCACGAGACGTACGACGGGCGCCCCCCGGTCGACACCGACGAGGACCCGGACGCGAAGACCGAGTCCCTCGTCGACGACCTGCGGGCGGAACTGGACCTGTAGCCCGGAAGGTGGGCCGACACCGGGCTCGCTCGTCGCTATCGCTCCTCGCTCGTAGTCGGCGTCGACAGAAACGCCCGGAGCGGGATTTGAACCCCGGTCGTTCCGCTCGCTACGCTCGCTTCACTCCCTGACTCAAATCCCTTCGACGGTTTCTGCTGTCGCGGTACTCGCTCGTCGCTACCGCTCCTCGCTCGCAATTGCGACAGCAGAAACGCCCGGAGCGGGATTTGAACCCGCGTCACGACCGTGACAGGGTCGTATGATGGGCCACTACACCATCCGGGCAACCAAGCGACAGCGCCCCGAAACCGGGGACGCCCGGAGCGGGATTTGAACCCGCGTCACGACCGTGACAGGGTCGTATGATGGGCCACTACACCATCCGGGCTTGTCGTACCAGTTCGTATCCCTGTCTGGCAAATAAGGCTTGTCATCGCCGACGAGGATGAGGTCCGGTGACAGGGGGGCCGCCTCCGATATCCTTTTGTGTCAACCTCGCGTGTGTGGGAGTGTCGAACGCCCCGCGACCCGTGAGCCGCGCGCGGCGGCGCTTGGTAAGTCTTATGACGCTGGCGCATATACGTACCTGTAGTATCTCGTGATAGCTTCTCCCCACCACCAGCACCCATGGTAGACGTAAGCCAACACGAACTCGTCCCGGACCACGTCCTCCTCGACGACCCCGAGGAGGTCGAAGAGGTCCTGGCGGAGTACGACGTGAAGAAAACGAACTTACCGAAGATCAAACGCACGGATCCCGCGCTCCCCGACGAGGCCGAGGTCGGGGACGTGGTGAAGATCGTCCGCGACTCCCGCACGACCGACGAGGCGGTCGTGTATCGACTGGTCGTCTCATGAACAGGCAAGACCGACGCGTGGTTTCACGCGAATACTTCTCCGACGAACGGCTCGCCGAACACCACTTCCGCTCGTTCAACAACTTCCTGGACCGCGGCATGCAGGAAGTCGTCGACGAGAAGGAGACGATCGAGACGGACATCGGCGACAAGGAGGGCCAGGAGCCCGTCTACGTCGAGCTCGGCGACGTGCGGATGGTCACCCCGCGCGTCCGCGAGGCCGACGGCTCCGAGGAGCTGCTCTATCCCCAGGAGGCGCGCCTCCGCAACATCACCTACTCGGCGCCCGTGTTCATGGAGATGTCCATCGTCCGCGGCGGCGAGGACGAACCGGAGCAGGTCGTCGACACGACCGAGACGAAGGTCGGTCGGATGCCGATCATGGTCGGCTCGGACAAGTGTAACATGGCGGGCTTCTCCGACGAGGAGCTCATCGACATCGGCGAGGACCCCGTCGACCCCGGCGGCTACTTCATTGTCAACGGCTCCGAGCGCGTGCTGATGACCTCGGAGGACCTGGCGCCGAACAAGATCCTCGCCGAGTACGACTCGAAGTACGGCGACGAGATCCAGGTCGCGAAGACGTTCTCCCAGCGCCGGGGCTACCGCGCCTTAGTGCTCTGTGAACGCAACCGCGAGGGGCTGCTCGAAGTGTCGTTCCCCTCCGTCTCCGGATCCATCGACTTCGTGACGCTCGTCCGCGCGCTCGGGCTCGAATCCGACGAGGAGATCGTCCACCGCGTCTCGGACGACCCCGAGATCGTGAAGTTCATGCTGGAGAACTTAGAGGAGGCCTCGGTCCAGACGACCGAGGAGGCAATCGAGACCCTCGGCGAGCGCGTCGCGAGCGGTCAGGGGAAGAACTACCAGCTCAAGCGGGCAAACTACGTCATCGACCGCTACCTCCTCCCGCACCTCCACGAGGAGGGCGTCGACGAGGAGGACGTGCGGATCAACAAGGCGTACTACCTCTGCCGCATGGCCGAGGCGTGCTTCGAGCTCGCTCTCGACCGCCGCGAGGCCGACGACAAGGACCACTACGCGAACAAGCGCCTGAAGGTCTCCGGCGACCTGATGCGCGACCTGTTCCGGACCGCTCTCAACAAGCTGGCGCGCGACGTGAAGTACCAGCTGGAGCGCGCGAACATGCGGAACCGGCAGCTCACCGTCAACACGGTGGTCCGCTCCGACGTGCTGACCGAGCGCCTCGAACACCCGATCGCGACGGGGAACTGGGTCGGCGGCCGCTCGGGCGTCTCCCAGCTCGTCGACCGGACCGACTACATGGGCGTGCTCTCGCACCTTCGGCGCCTGCGCTCGCCGCTGTCGCGGTCGCAGCCGCACTTCGAGGCGCGGGACCTCCACGCGACCCAGTGGGGTCGCATCTGTCCCTCCGAGACGCCGGAGGGGCCGAACTGCGGGCTCGTGAAGAACTTCGCGCAGGCGATGGAGCTCTCGCAGACGGTTGAGGACGAACAGGGGCTGAAACGAGAACTGGCGTCGATGGGTGTCGAGGGGATCCCCGGCATCGAGGGCGTCGAACGACAGACGGCGGACGACTGATCATGGCACAAGCAGAACGCGAAGCGAAGGTGTACGTCAACGGGAGCCTCGTCGGCACCCACGAGAACCCGGACGAGCTCGCCGAACAGATACGCGAGGCGCGCCGCCGCGGCGACGTCTCGGAGATGGTGAACGTCTCGGTGAAAGACCGGACCCGCGAGGTCATCGTCAACGCCGACGCGGGGCGGGCGCGACGCCCGCTCATCGTCGTCGAGAACGGCGAGCCGCTCCTCGGCGACGAGGAGATCGAGGCCCTCGAACGCGGCGACGTCGAGTTCGAGGACCTCGTCGAGCGCGGCTACGTCGAGTTCATCGACGCGGAGGAGGAGGAGGACATCCTCGTCGCGGTCGACGAGGAGGACGTGACCGAGGACCACACGCACCTCGAGATCGACCCGCAGCTCGTCTTCGGCATCGGCGCGGGGATGATCCCGTACCCCGAGCACAACGCGAGCCCGCGGATCACCATGGGCGCGGGGATGATGAAGCAGTCGCTTGGGCTCCCCTCGGCCAACTACCGCATCCGGCCGGACACGCGTCAGCACCTCCTGCACTACCCGCAGCTGGCGATGGTGAAGACGCAGACGTCCGACCAGATCAGCTTCGACAAGCGGCCGGCGGCGCAGAACTTCGTCGTCGCCGTGATGTCCTACGAGGGCTTCAACATCGAGGACGCGCTGGTGATGAACCAGGGCTCCGTCGACCGCGCGCTCACCCGCTCGCACTTCTTCCGGACCTACGAGGGCGAGGAGCGCCGGTACCCCGGCGGCCAGGAGGACCGCTTCGAGATTCCGGACCAGGACGTTCGCGGCGCGCGCGGCGAGGACGCGTACACCCACCTCGACGAGGACGGCCTCGTCAACCCCGAGACGAAGGTCGACGAGTCGTCCGTCCTGCTCGGGAAGACCAGCCCGCCGCGCTTCCTCGAAGAGCCGGACGACATGGGCGGGCTCTCACCGCAGAAGCGCCGCGAGACCTCCGTGACGATGCGCTCGGGCGAATCGGGCGTCGTCGACACGGTGACGCTGATGGAAGGCGAGGACGGCTCCAAGCTCTCAAAGGTGAAGGTGCGCGACCAGCGCGTCCCCGAACTGGGCGACAAGTTCGCGTCCCGACACGGACAGAAGGGCGTCGTCGGCCACCTCGCGCCCCAGGAGGACATGCCGTTCACCGAGGAGGGGGTCGTCCCGGACCTCGTGATGAATCCGCACGCGCTGCCGTCGCGGATGACGGTCGGCCACGTGCTGGAGATGCTCGGCGGGAAGGTCGGCTCGCTCCGCGGCTCGCGCGTCGACGGGACGCCGTTCCAGGGGGAAGACGAGGAGGAGCTCCGCGGTCAGCTGGAGGAGTACGGCTTCGAGTCCTCCGGCAAGGAGGTCATGTACTCCGGCGTCACCGGCGAGAAGATCGACGCCGAGATCTTCGTCGGGACGATCTTCTACCACAAGCTGTACCACATGGTGTCGAACAAGCTCCACGCCCGCTCGCGCGGGCCGGTCCAGGTGCTCACGCGCCAGCCGACCGAGGGGCGCGCCCGCGAGGGCGGGCTGCGCGTCGGGGAGATGGAGCGCGACACGATCATCGGCCACGGCGCGTCGATGGTGCTCAACGAGCGGCTGCTGGAGTCCTCTGACGCCGAGACGGTCCACGTCTCAGCGGAGACCGGGCTCGTCGCCGTCGAGGACCGCGAGCAGCGCCGCGTGTACGACCCGGTCACGGGCGACGAGGACGACATCCACGAGCTGGAGGTCAGCTACGCGTTCAAGCTGCTGCTCGACGAGATGATCGCCCTCGGCATCCGACCGAAACTCGAACTGGAGGACGCGATTTAGATGTCAATGCAAACACCGAAAGTGCTCGGCGGGATCGACTTCGGCCTCATGGACCCGGAGACGTACCGGGACATGTCCGCGACGAAGGTGATCACGGCCGACACGTACGACGACGACGGCTATCCGATCGACATGGGGCTGATGGACCCGCGACTGGGGGTCATCGACCCCGGCCTGGAGTGCCGGACCTGCGGCTCGCACTCCGGCTCCTGTAACGGCCACTTCGGCCACATCGAGCTGGCCGCGCCGGTCATCCACGTGGGCTTCACGAAGCTCATCCGGCGGCTGCTGCGCTCGACGTGCCGTGAGTGCGGTCGGCTCGCCCTGGACGACGCCCAGCGCGACGAGTTCCGCGACCGCTACGAGCGGGCGAAGGAGCTCGGCGACGACGAACACGACGTGCTGAAGGCCGCCGTCCGGCAGGCCCGCAAGGCGTCGACGTGCCCGTTCTGCGGCGAGCCGCAGGCGGACATCAAACACGAGAAGCCGACCACCTACTACGAGGTTCAGGACGTGCTCTCCGGAGACTACTCCGAGCGAATCGCGGCCGCGATGCAGCCCGATGAGGAGGAGGACGACCCGGGCACCTCGCCGCAGGAGCTCGCCGAGAAGACGGACATCGCCGTCGACCGGATCAACGAGATCATGGCCGGCGAGTTCCGCCCGCGCAAGGAGGACCGCCGCGCCATCGAGAAGGCGCTGGACGTCGACCTCACCGAGGAGGACATGAACAAGCTGATGCCCTCGGACATCCGCGACTGGTTCGAGGACATCCCGGACGAGGACCTCGAGGTCCTCGGCATCGACTCCGAGCACTCCCGCCCCGAGTGGATGATCCTGACGGTGCTCCCGGTCCCGCCGGTGACCACTCGTCCCTCGATCACGCTCGACAACGGCCAGCGCTCCGAGGACGACCTCACCCACAAGCTGGTCGACATCATCCGGATCAACCAGCGGTTCATGGAGAACCGCGAGGCCGGCGCTCCGCAGCTGATCATCGAGGACCTCTGGGAGCTGCTCCAGTACCACGTCACAACCTTCGTCGACAACGAGATCAGCGGGACGCCGCCGGCGCGACACCGCTCCGGCCGTCCCCTCAAGACTCTCAGTCAGCGGCTGAAGGGGAAGGAGGGCCGCTTCCGCGGCTCGCTCTCCGGAAAGCGCGTCAACTTCTCCGCCCGGACCGTCATCTCGCCGGACCCGACCCTCTCGCTGAACGAGGTCGGCGTTCCGGACCGGGTCGCCAAGGAGATGACCCAGACGCTCAACGTCACCGAGCGCAACGTCGAGGAGGCGCGGCAGTACGTGCGCAACGGGCCCGAGGCCCACCCCGGCGCGAACTACGTGCGCCGTCCCGACGGCCGCCGGCTGAAGGTGACCGAGAAGAACTGCGAGGAGCTCGCCGAGAAGGTCGAGGCCGACTGGGAGGTGAACCGCCACCTCGTGGACGGCGACATCGTGATCTTCAACCGACAGCCGTCGCTCCACCGGATGTCCATCATGGCCCACGAGGTCGTGGTGATGCCGTACAAGACGTTCCGGCTCAACACCGTCGTCTGCCCGCCGTACAACGCCGACTTCGACGGCGACGAGATGAACATGCACGCGCTCCAAAACGAGGAGGCCCGCGCCGAGGCCCGCGTCCTCATGCGCGTCCAAGAGCAGATCCTCTCGCCCCGGTTCGGCGGGAACATCATCGGCGCGATCCAGGACCACATCTCCGGCACCTACCTGCTCACCCACTCGAACCCCGAGTTCACGGAGACGCAGGCGCTGGACCTGCTCCGCGCCACGCGCGTGGACGAACTGCCCGAGGCGGACGGCGTCGACGACGACGGCCGCGAGTTCTGGACCGGCCGGACGCTGTTCTCGGAGCTGCTCCCGGACGACCTCGACCTCTCGTTTACCTCCTCGGCCGGCGACAGCGTCGTCATCGAGGACGGACAGCTGATAGAGGGGACCATCGACGAGGACGCGGTCGGCGCGTTCGGCGGCGAGGTCGTCGACACGCTCACGAAGGAGTACGGCGAGACCCGCGCCCGCGTGTTCATCAACGAGATCGCGTCGCTGGCGATGCGCGCGATCATGAACTTCGGGTTCTCGATCGGGATCGACGACGAGTCGATCCCGCCGGAGGCCGAAGAGCAGGTCGACGAAGCGATCGAGAGCGCCTACGACCGCGTTCAGGAGCTCATCGCGACGTACGAGGCCGACGAGCTGGAGTCGCTGCCGGGCCGCGGCGTCGACGAGACGCTCGAGATGAAGATCATGCAGACGCTCGGGAAGGCCCGCGACTCGGCCGGGGAGATCGCCGACCAGCACTTCGGCGACGACAACCCGGCGGTCGTGATGGCGCGCTCGGGCGCCCGCGGTTCGATGCTGAACCTGACGCAGATGGCCGGGTCGGTCGGTCAGCAGGCGGTCCGCGGCGAGCGGATCAACCGCGGCTACGAGGACCGGACGCTCTCGCACTACCGACCGAACGACCTCTCCTCTGAGGCGCACGGCTTCGTGGAAAACTCCTACCGCGGCGGGCTCACCCCGCAGGAGTTCTTCTTCCACGCGATGGGCGGCCGCGAGGGGCTCGTCGACACGGCGGTCCGGACCTCCAAGTCCGGTTACCTCCAGCGTCGGCTCATCAACGCGCTCTCCGAGCTGGAGGCGCAGTACGACGGCACGGTCCGGGACACCTCGGGCCGGATCGTCCAGTTCGAGTTCGGCGAGGACGGCACCTCGCCCGTGAAGGTCTCCTCCGGCGAGGAGGACGGCATCGACGTCGAGGGGATCGTCGACCGCGTGGTCGACGCGGAGTTCGCCTCCGACGAGGAGAAGGAGCGGTTCCTCGGCGAGCGCGAGCCGCCGACGAACCTCTCGGAGCACGCCGGGCCGGGGCTCAACAAGGCCGGCGGGCCGGGGGTGGAGTCCGATGACTGAGTACGACAACGTCACCGACGACATGGAGGCGGTCGTGGAGGCGACCGCGCTCCCCCGCCGACTCAGGACGAAGGTGTACGAGGCGATAGACCGGAAGGCCGAGG
This sequence comes from Halorubrum sp. SD690R, assembly GCF_005435035.1. Classification (NCBI taxonomy): domain Archaea; kingdom Methanobacteriati; phylum Methanobacteriota; class Halobacteria; order Halobacteriales; family Haloferacaceae; genus Halorubrum; species Halorubrum sp. SD690R. The sequence continues at coordinate 59,749 of NZ_SGTV01000011.1, forward strand.
AGGCCGGCGAGGTCACCATCGAGCAGGCGACCGACATCGCCGAGGGCGTCGAGAACCGCTACGAGCAGACGCGGGTTGATCCCTTGGACCCTGTGGGCACTGTTTCTGCCCAATCGATTGGTGAACCCGGCACTCAGATGACAATGAATACTTTTCACTACGCTGGCGTCGCAGAAATCGACGTCACGCAGGGGCTCCCCCGACTCATCGAGCTGGTGGACGCCCGGAAGACGCCGGACACGCCGATGATGACGGTCCACCTCGACGGGGAGTACGCGACGGACCGCGAGAAGGCCCACGAGGTCGTCTGGTCGATCGAGGCGACGCGCATCCTCGCGCTCGGCGACGTATCGACCAACGTCGCGGACATGCTGGTCCGGATCGATTTAAACGACGACACCCTCTTGGAGCGGTGGCCCACCCACTCCGACCCGACGGAGATCGCGGGGATCATCGCCGAGACGATCGAGGACGCGTTAGGCGTCGACGCCCGGCAGGCCGGCACCGTGATCGAGTTCGGCCCCAACGAGCCGAGCTACCGCGAGCTGCTCCAGCTCGTCGAGCGGCTCCGGGAGATCGTCTTCAAGGGGATCGAAGAGATCGAGCGCGTCGTCATCCGGAAAGAGGAGATCGACGGCGACGAGGAGTTCGTCCTCTACACCGAGGGGTCGGCGTTCGGCGACACCCTCGACATCGAGGGCGTCGACGCCTCGCGGACGACGTGTAACAACATCCACGAGATCTACCGCAACCTCGGCGTCGAGGCGGCCCGCGAGACGATCATCGACGAGACGAAGAACACGCTCGAAGAGCAGGGGCTCGACGACGTGAACGTCCGCCACCTCATGCTCGTCGCCGACATCATGACGAACAACGGCGAGATCGAGTCCATCGGCCGGCACGGCATCTCCGGCAACAAGGACTCCGTGCTGGCGCGCGCGGCGTTCGAGGTGACGGTGAACCACCTGCTCGACGCCGCGATCCACGGCGAGTACGACGACCTCGACGGGGTCATCGAGAACGTCATCGCCGGCAAGCCCATCTCGATGGGGACCGGCGACGTCGACCTCCGGATGGGGTCGCGCGTCGTGAGCGACGACTAATGCGCGTCGAGCTCTCCGACGAGGCGCGGCGCTACATCGGTCGGTTCGACGAGCTGACCGGCGTCACGCCGACCGACTGCCTCGTGGAGGGCGACCGGCTCGTGTTCGTGGTGCCCGCGGGCGAGATGGCGGCCGCGATCGGGCAGGCCGGCGAGACCGTCACGGAGGCGGAGCGGCGGCTCGACAAGTCGATCGAACTGGTCGAGGACGCCGACACCGCCGAGGCGTTCGTCGCGAGCACGCTCGCGCCGGCGGCCGTCAACGCGGTCACCATCTCGGAGCAGAACGACCGCGTGGCGTACGTCGAGGTTCCGGAGGCGGACCGCGGCGTCGCCATCGGCGCGGAGGGTGCGAACATCGAGACCGCCCGCCGGCTCGCCGAGCGTCACTACGACGTCGACGACGTACAGCTGACCTGAGGAGAGCGACGCTCCGCCGGTCGTCCCGGGTCGGACGCCCCGGTTCGCGCGCCGAGGGCGCCCGAACCCGCGCACTCTTCCGCCGGCTTTGACCGGAGAACGAACGCGTCTCTCGGCGGCTTATCGCCTCAACGTTGTTTTGCGCCCGTCGTTCCGCCGCGAAACGCCCTCAGATCCGTCGAGAGGTACCGCTCGGGGAATCTGAGGGCGTTTCGCGGCGGCGAAAGACGACGCTTAAGTAGCTCCGTTCGGAAGTAGACGTACGATGGCGAACGGCAAGTACGCGGCCCGTAAGCTCAAAAAGGACCGGCAGAAGCGACGCTGGTCCGACTCCGAGTACGCTCGGCGCGAGCGCGGGCTCAAGACGAAGTCCGACCCCCTGGAGGGTGCCCCGCAGGCGCGCGGCATCGTCCTCGAAAAGGTCGGCATCGAGGCAAAGCAGCCGAACTCGGCGATCCGAAAGTGCGTCCGGGTTCAGCTCATCAAAAACGGGAAGCAGGTCACCGCGTTCTGCCCCGGTGACGGCGCGATCTCGTTCATCGACGAGCACGACGAGGTCACGATCGCCGGGATCGGCGGCGCGAAGGGTCGCGCGATGGGCGACCTCTCCGGCGTCAACTACAAGGTCGAGAAGGTCAACGGCGTGTCGATGATCGAACTGGTTCGCGGCAACGCGGAGAAGCCGGTCAGATGAGCGGCGAGGAAACCGAGGCGCCGTCCGAGGAGGACGTCGCCGCCGAGGAGCCGGACCCGGACGCGCCCGCGTCGAGCGAGGCCGCCAACGAGAACGCCAAGCTGTTCGGCGTCTGGGACGTCACCGAGATCGCCTACGAGGATCCCTCGACGAAGCGGTACATGACGGTGACGCCCATCGCGCACACGATGGGCCGCCACGCGTCGAAGCAGTTCAAGAAGTCGGAGATCTCCCTGGTCGAGCGGCTGATCAACCGCCTGATGCAGACCGAGGAGAACACCGGGAAGAAACAGCAGGCGACGCGGATCGTCCGCGACGCCTTCGACATCGTTCACGACCGGACCGAGGAGAACCCGGTCCAGATCCTCGTGAGCGCCGTCGAGAACGCCGCGCCCCGCGAGGAGACCGTCCGCCTGAAGTACGGCGGCATCTCCGTCCCGAAGGCGGTCGACGTCGCGCCCCAGCGCCGCGTCGATCAGGCGTTGCTCTTCATCTCCGACGCCGTCGCGAGCGCGACGTACAAGTCGACGACCGCCGCCGCCGAGGCGCTCGCGAACGAACTCGTCGCCGCCGCCGACTACGACGTCGAGGGCTCCTACTCCATCTCGCAGAAGGAGGAGCGCGAACGCGTCGCCGCCGCGGCCCGCTGACGCCGCCGCGGCCCGCTGACGCCGCCGGCGTTTTCTGCATCTCTTTCCGACCGCCCACCGACGGGTCCGCCTCGATCTCGCCGCGTCGGGCGCGTCGCCGCCGCTGGTGAGGAGCGAAAAAAGAAAGTCGGGTTCGGCCGCGCGGTCGCGGCGTCAGTCGTCGGCCGGCGTCGCGCCGGAGCCGCCGTCGGCGTGCTGCTGTTTGACCCACGAGAGCTTGCCGCCGGCCGCGAGGATGTCGCGCTCGCGCTCGGAGGCGTCGAGGTCGGCGGTGAACTCCCACTCGCCGTTGACGCTCACGGTGAACTCCTCCTGCCCGGAGCGGACGCCCGCGGGCACGTCGTCGACGATTTCGAGGTCGTCGCCCTGGTCGATCTCCTCGTAGGTCTCCTCGTCGATCGCCAGCGGGACGATCCCGAAGTTGAACAGGTTCGCCTTGTGGATGCGGGCGAAGCTCTGCGCGAAGACGGCCTCGATGCCGAGGTACATCGGACAGAGCGCGGCGTGTTCGCGCGAGGAGCCCTGGCCGTAGTTCTCGCCGGCCACGAGGACGCCGCCGTCGGCGTCGAGCGCGCGGTCGGCGAACGTGTCGTCGACGCGCGAGAGCGTGAACTCGGAGAGCTTCTCGATGTTCGAGCGGAACTTCAGGATGTCCGCCGTCGCCGGGATGATGTGGTCGGTGGTGATGTTGTCCTCCATCTTGAGGAGGGCCTCGCCGCCGTCCACGTCGATGTCGTCCTTCAGCGGCACGTCGCCGATGTTCGGACCCTTGACGAGCCCGTCGTCGATCGCCTCGTCGGGCGAGATGATGTCGGAGTCGTCCTCTCCCATGCCGGGGCCGTACTTCGTACCCATTTCGAGACCGGGCGCTTCGAGGTCGCCGAGCTCGTCCGCGAGGTCACGCGGGTCGACGATCTCGCCGGTGATGGCCGCCGCGGTGGCGACCTCGGGCGAGCAGAGGAAGACGGAGTCGTCCTCGATGCCCGAGCGGCCCTCGAAGTTGCGGTTGAAGGTGCGCAGCGAGACGGAGTCGGAGGCGGGCACGTGACCGATGCCGATACACGCGCCGCAGGTCGCCTCGGAGAAGTTGACGCCGGCCGCCATCATCTCCGCGGTCCAGCCCTCGCGTGCCAGCATCTCGGAGGCCTGCTTCGAGCCGGGCGCGACGATCATCTCGGTCTGCTTGGCGACCTCGCGGTCCTCCAGCATCTTCGCGCTGGGGAGGATGTCCTCGTAGGCGCCGTTGGTACAGGAGCCGACGATGACCTGCTCGACGTCGGTGCCCTCGTACTCGCTGACGGGGGCGACGTTGTCGGGCATCGAGGGGGCGGCCACGAGCGGCTCGAGCTCGGTCAGGTCGACCTCGATCGTCTCCGCGTACTCCGCGTCCTCGTCGGGCTGGAGGTCGACGAACTCGTCCTCGCGGTCCTGGCGCGCGAGCCAGTCCTTCGTCTTCTCGTCGGTCGCGAAGATCGAGGAGGTGGCGCCGAGCTCGGTGCCGAGGTTCGTGATCGTGGTGCGCTCGGGGATCGTGAGCTTCTCGGCGCCGGGGCCGGTGTACTCGAAGATCTTGCCGACGCCGCCCTTGACGGTCAGCTCGCCGAGCAGGTGGAGTGCGATGTCCTTCGCGGTCGCCCACTCGGGGAGCTCGCCCTCGAGGTGGACGTTGACGACCTCCGGCATCTCGACGTAGTAGGGGCCGCCGCCCATCGCGACAGCGATGTCGAGCCCGCCGGCGCCGATCGCGAGCTGGCCGAGCCCGCCGGGGGTCGGCGTGTGCGAGTCGGAGCCGAGCAGCGTCTTGCCGGGCGCCGCGAAGTTCTCCTTGTGGACTTGGTGGCAGATACCGTTGCCGGGCCGCGAGAAGTACGCGCCGTACGTGCCGGCCGCGGAGCGGAGGAAGCGGTGGTCGTCGGTGTTCTTGAAGTCGAACTGGTACGTCTGGTGGTCGCAGTACTGCGCGGCCAGCTCCGTCTGGACCTCGTCCATTTCGAGGGCCTCGAACTGGAGCCACACCATCGTCCCCGTGGTGTCCTGCGTCAGCACTTGGTCTATCTCGATGCCGATCTCCTCGCCGGGCGTCAGCTCGCCCTCGACGAGATGCTCATCGAGGATCTTCTCTGTAATCGTTTGTCCCATATCATCCGCAGTTGGCTCTCCCGTGGATATAAAACCCGCGAGTTTCCCGAAGATCGACCGTGTTAGATCGTCCGATGCGGCAACGTTTGCTGTGAACTCACAGTGGTACCATACACCGTGAAATACGTAGCCGTGCCGAGTATTTTAGGTCATTAAACGCCTGAAACGGCCGAAAACCACCGTCTCCCCGCCTCCGGCGAGAGCTGCCGCTTTCCGCGCGAGCGACCCGCGGCGCGGTCGACACCGTTTAGGCTCGGCCGCGGTTCCGGACGCGCATGTTCGATTCGGGAGCCGCGGTCGCGGCGGCGCTTTCCGCGGCCGGCGCCGACCTCGACGATTCGCAGCGACAGCCGAACGGCGTCGACCTCACCGTCGGCGCGCTGTTCGAACAGGCGGAACCGGGCCGGCTCGGGCGCGACGGGAAGCGCGTGGGCGAGCGCCGGGAGCTGGAGCCGCGGGGCGACTGTTACCGGCTCGAACGCGGGAGCTACGTCGTCCGGTACGGCGAGCCGGTGCGGATCCCGGACGAGCGGATCGGCTTCGTCCTCCCGCGCTCGACGCTGCTGCGGAACGCCTGTACCCTCGACACCGCGGTGTGGGACGCGGGCTACGAGGGGGTCGGCGAGGGGCGCCTCGACGTGGGACACCCGATCGAGATCGAGCCGGGCGCGCGGATCGCGCAGCTGGTGCTCGCAGAGGCCGACCACGACGGGACGTACGACGGCGCGTACCAGCAAGAGAACCTCTGAAACGATCGGTTGGCGCCCGTCGGCCACATCCACCGCCGCGCGTGAGTGCGACGCCGCTGGGCGCACCGGTCGGTGACGAGCGCTTCCATCACTACCACGCCGTCGTCGCAAACGGACGGAACACCCGTAGCTCGGGAGTCAAAGGAACGAACGGCACGCCCGTGCCGGGAAAAGGTGGCACGAGCGTGTCGTTCAGTAGGTCCCCGCTGACGCTTCGGCCCTCCAAGCGAAGCGTCACCTGAAACAAGCGGAGGTAGATACTTAAGCGTGCCGGGGGCGGCAGCGTTATCGTATTAGCTAGCGGCAAGATGTTCACAACACGTGACCAACAGGAACCGAAACAGCCCGACTGCAGTCCGGTCCCGTCGACTCGGCGGCGGACTCTCTCCCGCTACTGGCGGGCGGGGTGGTCGGCGCGGAGCCGCGTCTGTCCTTCGCCGAGGAGTCGCTCGCGGAGCGTCTCACCCGGCGGCTCGGCGTCGGCCGGGGGGACGAGCCCGCGCTCGCGGAGCTCCGGGACGACGAGGTCGACGAAGTCGACGAGCGAGTCCGGGCGGACGACCTCCTTGACGTTGAACCCGTGGACGCCGACCTCTTCGTGCCAGCGCTGGAGCTCGTCGGCGATCACCTCCGGGGTGCCGACGATCTTCGGCGAGGTGGTGCCGAGCCCGCAGAACTCCGCGACTTCGCGGACCGTCCACTCGCGGTCCGGCTGCGCCTTCGTGAACGCGTTCATCGTCCCTTGGATCGCGTCCGTCTCGATGTGTTCGACCTTCTGGTCGGGGTCGAGTTCGGATAGGTCCATGTCGAGGAAGCCGGACAGCAGCGCGAGCGTCGCCTCGACGTCGACGTGCCGCTTGTACTCCGCGTGCTTCGCCTCCGCGAGCGCCTGCGTCTCGCCGACGATCGGCACCACGCCGATGAAAAAGCGGAGGCTCTCGGGGTCGCGCCCGGCGTCGGCCGCGCGCGACTTCACGTCCGACATGTACTCGACGACGCCCTCCTCGGTCGGCTGGCTGGCGAAGACGGCCTCGGCGTTGCGCGCGGCGAACGACCGGCCGTAGTCGGAGGAACCGGCCTGGTAGACGACGGGGGTGCGCTGAGGCGACGGCTCGCAGCCGTGCGGCCCCGGCACAGAGAAGTGATCGCCCTCGTAATCGATCGCGTGGACCTTCTCCGGGTCGCTGTACCGCCCGGCCTCGCGGTCGGCCTCGACCGCGTCGTCTTCCCACGACTCCTCCCACAGTTCGTAGCAGACGTCGAGGAACTCGTCGGCGCGGTCGTAGCGCGTCTCCTTGTCCATCCGATCGTCGAGGCCGAGGTTCGCCGCGGCCGACTCCAGGTACGAGGTGACGACGTTGATCGCCACCCGGCCGTCGGTGAGGTGATCGAGCGTCGAGAACTCCCGCGCCAGCTGGTAGGGGTGGGTGTACGTCGTCGAGCGCGTCACCGCGAAGCCGAGGTCGTCCGTGACCTCCGCCATCGCGGGCACGACCAGCTGCGGGTCGTTCGCTGGCGTCTGGACCGCCCGCTCGACGGCCGTCTCGCGGTCGTCGCCGTACACGTCGTAGATTCCGCGCACGTCGGCGAAGAACACCGCGTCGAAGCCGCCGCGCTCGGCGGTGCGCGCGACCTCGGTCCAGTACTCGCGGTCGGCGTAGTCCGCCGACCGGTCGCCGGGGTACCGCCACGACCCGGGCGAGACGTGCTCCACCGAGGTCATGGTGAAGAGGTTGAGGTGTAGGTGATCGGACACGGACCATCGTACGCGTTCCGGGGTAATACGGCCACAGGAAGTGGCGTCACTTGTCGCGGTCGCGGACGCCTCGCGACGGAGACGCGCGGAGCGACCGCCGACCGGACGCCGACCCGCGGGCCCTACGCGGAGACCGACTCCGGCGAGGAGACGTACGCGGCGAAGTCGGAGGTGGTGATGATGCCGATGGGGGTCCTCCCGTCGACGACCGGGACGTGGTGGAACCCGCGTTCCAGCATCGTCGCGGCGACCGCCGACACGTCGTCTTGCGCGCCGGTGGTGATCGGGTCGCGCGTCATGTACCGCTCGACGGTCGTCTCGGCTTTCGGTTGGCTCTTGGCGACGATGTCGACGAAGTCCGTCGAGGTGAGGATCCCGACGAGGTCGCCGTCGTCGTCGACGACCAGCACGGAGCTGATGTCGTTTTCGAGCAGCACCGCGGCCGCGTCCTCGACCAACGTGTCCGGCGTCACCGTGTGGAGGTCCGTCGACATCAGTCGCGCGACGAAGACGTCTTCGATCTCGTCCATACCGGAGAGACCCGCCCTCGCCGTATAAGCGTTCTCACAGATACCGTGAGAGCCCGGACTGACGGCGCGGGCCGTCCCCCTCGGGAGCCGCGACCCACGCCGTCCGCTCGTCGCGGAGGCCGTCGCGCTCGGCCGCCGGCGGGTCGGCCGCCTCGAACGCGGGACACCCGCCTCCGCACTCGCGGCCGGGGTCGACGACGCGGTCGAAGTGCGCGCAGCGCGGTCGCCCGTCGGCGGTCGTCTCGCCGTGCGCGCACGCCGGCGGCTCGGGGCGCCACCCCTTCCCGTAGGCGCGCTCGGCGACCTGCCACCGCTTGCGGGCCTTCGCCTCGGGGCCGACGAGCGCCACGTCCGTGCGGGAGGGCCGCTCGTCGCGGATCTCGACGCCCGGCGCCGCCGGGTCGAGCGGCGTCGGCTCGCGGACGACCTCGCGCTCGCCCGTCTCCGGGTCGAACCGCCAGACGCCGACCGCGTCCGGGATCCGGTTGAGGTGCGCGCGGGTGACGTACGAGGCGGTGGCGAGGACCACCTCGTCGAAGAGTCCAAGCGCGGCGTCGTACCGGAGCTGCGCCTCCAGGTCGCCCGGCGTCCCGAGGTCGGGCTTGTTCTCGACGGCGACGAGCTCGTCCACCCAGTCGTCCGGGTAGCGCGCGGTCGCGCGGACGACCTCCCGGCCGTTCCGCCGCTCGCGTTCGAGGTAGCCGACCTCGACCGCGCGGTCGACGACGGCTGCGGCCCGGTCCGGCGGGAGGTCGAAGGCGTCGGCGACGGGGACGGCCTCGCCCGGGCCGACCGCGGCCTCGACGGCCGGACCGGGGATCCGCTCGGCGCTGATCGCGGCGCGGTCGTCGAAGCCGGGTCCCGGCGACAGCAGACAGACATCGACGATGCGCGCGCCGGGCGTCTCGACGCCCGCCCCGAGCTGGCGGGCGACGACCCGGTCAGGCGATTCGAGCGCGGCGCACAACGCCAGCTCGAACCGGTACTCCATACCGCGAACAGGGCGGCCTCGGGCTAAAACGCGTCGCCGCCCTCTCGCCGTGAGTCGCCGCCGTCGCGGTCGCGTCACCGCGAGTCGTCACCCACGCGGTCGCGTCCCGCCGACCGCGGTCCGGTCGGCCGAAACCGGTATTCCCCGCGGGACCCTACGGCGACCATGCGCCGGGTCACCCGGAACCTCCTCATCGCCATCGTTCTCGTCGTCGTCGCGCTGCTCGCGCTCGGCGCGCTCCCGAGCTACCTCGGGAGCGGCGACCCCTACTACCTCACCGTCGAACCGATCGAGACGAACGGCACTGCCGCCGACGTGAACAACGTCTCCGACCGCCGGTACCCGTACCTGATCGGTGCGATAGAGAGCCCTGACGGGCGCTCCGACGGCTACCAGGCCGGGCCGTACGGGATGAAGGAGTGGTTCACCCACACCCCGTTCGACGAGGTCGACGCGCTCACCCAACAGGTGCCGAACGCCTCGACCGAGACCGGCGTGCGGGTGCGCCGCGGCGGCGAGGTGTACCACGCCGAGGTGGTCCGCCCGTGACGGACGAAGACGGGGCGCCCGGCGCGGACGAGGGACCCGCCGGCGCCGACGCGCCGGCCGCCGACCTCCGCGAGCTCCCCGCGTTCTCCGACGGGCGCAACCACTCGCTGCCGGGCGAGCCCGAGTGGCCGGTGGAGGAGGTCGTCGTCGAGTACGACGAGGGGTGGTTCGTCGGCGGTTACGACCGCGTCGAGCAGCCCGACGGCACGGAGAAGAAGTACTACTGGGCGGAGCTGTCGCCCGCGACGGTGATCGTCGCGGTCGCCGACGACCGGGTGCTGTTCGTCGAGCAGTACCGGCCCACCGTGCGGAACACGCAACTGGAGCTCCCGGCCGGAATCGTCGAGTCCGGCGAGTCCTACACCGAGGCCGGTGCGCGCGAACTCGCCGAGGAGACCGGCTTTGCGCCGTCCTCGACGTCGCTGCTCCAGGAGGTGTGGTGTTCGACGGGCGTGTTGCGCCACAAGCGCGGCTACGTGTTCGCCGAGGGGTTGGAGCCGGTCGACGTCGACCACGACAGCAACGAGTTCCTCGCGCCGCGAGCGGTCCCGGTCGACGAGGCGCTGGACATCGCCCGGGAGCCCCCGACGAACGACGCGACGCTCGAAGGGCTCCTGATCGCCGAGCGCGAGGGGCTGTTGTAGGCGACCCCCCCGGGCGTCCGCCGGCGACCGGACAGAACCCGACACGCGTCCAGTTCACGGGGCCAACGCGGAGGTATTAATCGCTGCGGCCCCTCAATAGACGTATGAGCCACGCATCGGAGCAGTCGGTGTTGCTGTCGGACGACCCCCCGCTCGATCTCCGCCTCTCGGACGACGAACTTGCGGCGACCCGCGAGCGCATCGTCTCGTTCATCCGCGACGTCGTCGACGACGCGGGCGCCGAGGGGGCGGTCCTCGGCCTCTCGGGCGGTATCGACTCGACGCTCACCGCCCACCTCGCGGTCGAGGCGCTCGGCGAGGACGGCCTCCACGGCCTCACGATGCCCTCGGCGGTGAACGACGCGGACGTGATGAGCGACGCGGAGCGCGTCGCCCACGACCTCGGCGTCGAGTACGACGTGATCGAGATCCAGCCGATCGCGGAGGCCTTCTTCGACGCGGTCCCGGAGGCCGCGACGGACCAGATGGCGGCCGGGAACGTCTACGTCCGCACCCGCGCCGTGTTGAACTACTTCGTCGCTAACGCCGAGAACCGGGTCGTCCTCGGCACCGGGAACCGCGCAGAGGCGATGACCGGCTACTACACGAAGTACGGCGACCAGGCGGTCGACTGTAACCCCATCGGCAACCTCTACAAACAGCAGGTGCGCCAGCTGGCCGCCCACGTCGGCGTCCCCCGCGACCTCGTGATGCAGGAGCCGACCGCGGGGATGTGGGAGGGCCAGACCGACGCCGAGGAGATGGGGCTCGACTACGACACCGTCGACGCCATCCTCGCGGTCCACGTCGACGGCGGACTCTCGCGGTCGGCGACGGTCAGCGAACTCGACGTGCCCGAAGAGGCCGTCGACCGCGTGGTCGACCTCCACGAGCGCAGCGCCCACAAGCGGGCGATGCCCCCGGCGCCCGCCCGCGAACTGTAACGCCCGCGTCGCGCCCCTTCAGAACTCCCGCATCGCTTCGAGCACGTCGTGCGCGGAGCCGTCGTCGATGGCCTCGCGGGCGGCGTCGAGGCCCTCCTCGATGGAGTCGGCGTCGCCGCCGGCGTAGATCCGAAGCGCGGCGTTGACCGCGACCGCGTCCGCGAAGGCGCCGTCTCGCTCGCCCGCCAGCACCTCCTCGGTGATCGCGGCGGAGTCGGTCGCGACGTCGTCGACCGCGAGGTCGTCTTCCTCGAGGTCCATCCCGTACTCCGCGGTCTCGATCTCGAAGTCGTCGAAGGACGCGCCCTCGCTGCCCTCGCCGTCGTCGCCCGACGCGTCCCACTCGGCGACCTTGGTGTAGCCGGGGCGTACGTCGTCGTACCCCTCCATGCCCTGGAACATCAGGACGCGGTCGAGGTCGTGGAACTCGCTTTCGACGAACGTGTCGACCACCTTCTTCGCGAACGCGAGGTGGTAGAAGGAGCCGAGGTGGACGGACGCGCCGGCGGGGTTCGCCAGCGTCTCGACGGTGTTGACGAACGACCGGACGCCCATCTGGTCGCGCCGGTCGAACAGGTCGTCGATGGCGGGGTTGAACGCGGGCTGGTAGTAGAAGCCGAAGCCGGTCTCGTCGACCATGTCGGCTGAGTCGGCGGGGGTCAGCTCCGTGTGGACGCCGAGCTCGTCGAGGACGTGTTTGTACGCGTCCTGCTTCTGCGTGGGCACGCGGTCGCCCGAGTGGACGACGACGGGAGTGCCCGCGGCGGCCGCGACCGCGCCCGCCGCGACGCCGAGGATCGCCGTCCGTCCCTTCCCGTCGTAGTTCGCGCCGCAGTCGACGGGGTCGGCGTCGGGTTCGGCGTACTCGACGCGGTCGCACATCACGTCGACGTACGCGCCGAGCTCCTCGGCCGTGTTCCGCTTCCAGCGGTTCGAGAGCCAGAACGCCCCGAGCGTCGTCGGGTCGGGCTCGCCCGCGAGGATGCGCTCGAACGCCTCGGTCGCCTGCGCGCGCGTCAGGTCGTCGGCCGACTTGTGGCCGGAGCCGCAGACCTCGGTCATCAGCCGCTTGAGGGGCCAGTCGCCGAACTCCTGAGTCGCCTGAGCCATACGCTCCGTTAGGCTTCTCGCACGAAAAGTCCCCCGTTCGACTCCCGCACCGCGGGAACGAGAGGGACCCCCTCCGCCCTCCGACTCGACGCGGTAACACCGCGCGCGAGCGATGAGCCGGGACGGCGCGACCGCTCTCGCCCGATCTGTGGTACTCACCCACACAGTACAAATGGACGAATGTCTTGTTCTGTGAGAATATATGTGAAAAAGCGCTAAACTTGCTCTGTAAGTGTGCCGTATCAGGGTCAAAATAGCGTTAGAGTTATATGCTTGTCCAGATAGTTAGCGATCGTACCCGATGACGTCCAAATCCGTCGCCACCGCGCTCACGCTGTATCGGTCCCGCACGCTGACGCTCGAACAGGCCGCGACCGTCGGCGGCTGCTCGACGGCGCAGTTGGAGAAGAGCGCCCGGGCGTTCGCGCCGACGCCCGGCGAGGCCCCCGCCGACGACTGAATCACCGTCGCGACGCCCGGCGAGGCCCCCGCCGACGACCGACGCTCCACCCCGACCGACGCTCCGCCCCGAACGTGGTGTCCCCCTGACGGTCGGCGCCCTCCGAAACCCGTACGTACACTCCGCCCCAAGCGTTTCCAATGAGTTTGGACGCCGACTGGCGGGCCGACCTCGACGCGGTCGACGCGGCCCTCATCGACGAGTACCAGAGCGGCTTCCCCGTCGAACGCCGTCCGTTCGAGCGGGTCGCCCGCGAGATCGCGGCCGAGACGGGCGTCGCGGTCGACGCCGACGACCTCCTCGACCGCGTCCGCGACCTCCGCGATCGCGGCGTGTTCCGCCGGTTCGGCGCGGTGCTCAACCCGCCGGTCATCGGCTCGTCGACGCTCGCGGCGGTGCGCGCGCCGGACGACCGGTTCGACGAGGTCGCCGAGGTGATCAACGGGTACCGGCAGGTGAACCACAACTACCGCCGCGACCACGAGTGGAACCAGTGGTTCGTCGTCACCGCGGGCTCCCGCGAGAAGCGCGACGAGATCCTCGCGGAGATCGAGGAGAAAACCGGCTGCGAGGTGCTGGCGCTCCCGATGCTCACGGACTACTACATCGACCTTGAGTTCCCCGTAGTCAACGCCGACCGGTTCGCGCGGGAGTCGCTCGACCACACCGACGTCTCCGCCACCCGCATCTCCGAGGACGCGCGTGGTGACCTGAGCCCGCTCGAAGCGGACCTCCTCTTGGCGATCCAGGACGGCTTCCCGCTGTCCGCGACCCCCTACACCGACGTGGCGAACGAGATCGACGCGCCCGTCGACGACGTGCTCGCGGCGGTCGAGCGCCTCCTCGCCGACGGCTGTATCAAGCGGATCGGTTGCGTCGTCAACCACGTCGTCACCGGCTTCACGAACAACTGTATGGTGGTTTGGGACGTGCCGGACGAGGAGCTCGACGAGCGCGGCGAGGCGGTCGGCAGCCTCCCGTACGTCACGCTCTGTTACCACCGCCCGCGTCGCCCCGACCAGGAGTGGGAGTACAATCTGTTCACGATGATCCACGGTCGGGAGGCGGAGGCGGTCGACGCGAAGATCGACGAGCTGGCGACCGACCACCTCCCGTTCGACCACGAGCGACTCTACTCGACCGAGACGCTGAAACAGACCGGCGCGCGCTACGAGGACCTCGTCGCGGACGACGGGTAACGTAAAAAACCTCCGCGGCTCAGTCGTCGCCGAGGGCGGCCGTCCGCTCCTCTGCCGCCGAGTCGGCGGCGGCGAACTCATCGGCGCCGAGGCGGTCGAGCGCGTCCGCGCCCGCGACCGCGATGACGACGAAGCCGACCTTCGAGACGATGTCGAGGTAGACGAACACGAGCATCTCCGTCGCGGACGTCAGCAGGCCGAAGCCGGTGGGCGCGAGCAGCCACACGACCGGGTACAGCGTCCACAGCACCACGGTGATGTTCCGCAGCGTGCCGAAGACGGCGCGGACCCGGTCGCCCTCCGCCGATGCCGACCGCGGGAGCGCGACGAGCAGCCCGTAGACGAGCGCGAGGTACGCGGCTCCGCCGACGGCGAAGGCGGCCCACGACACCGCTCCGCCGGTGGCGGCGGCGGTGACCCCGCCGGCGATGACCACCACGTCGACGCCGATCAGCCCGGTGAGAACCCGTCGGGACGGGCGGGCGAGCAGCCCGAGGTAGAGGAGTATGAGCGGCGTGGTCACGAGCCAGTCGACGTACCGGACGACCTCCAGCTCGCCGGCCGCCGTCGACAGCGTGCCGACGCCGAGCGCCATCGCGAGGTACGCGAGCGCCGCGACGCCGGTGACGCCGGCGAGGGTCCCGTAGTAGACGCCGTGCGACTCGTCGGTCGCCGACGATCCGGAGAGCCACGCCCACAGCGGGGGAACCGTTCCGGCGCCCATCGCGAGCGCGCCGATCCACGCCCAGACGGTGGTGTCGACGAGCATCTCAGTTCACCCCCTCCCCGGCGTGCGCGTCGTCGCCCCCGCCGCGCGAGAAGTCAAACTCGCTCCCGTCGCCGTCGCCTCCCCCGTCGGGGACGGCGGTGGCGCCGTCGGCCACCGCGCCGCGGCCCGTCCCGTCGCCCGCGGCGCCGAGACCGTCGCCGGCCGCGAACTCGAAGTCGTCGACCGCGTCGCGCAGCGCGAGCGCCCGGTCGGAGAGCGACCCGGCCGCGGTCTCGACCGCCCCGAGAGTCCGCTCCTGCTCGTCGACCGCACCGGTGACGTCGCCGGCCGCGCTGGCCGTCTGCGCGCTGATCGCGGAGACGTCCTCGACGTGGCCGACCACCGCGTCGACGGAGTCGGCCTGCGTCTCCGTCGTCCGGGTGATCTCGGTCATGCTCGCGTCGGTGCGCTCGGAGGCCTCCGCGAGGCGTTCGAGGGCGTCGATCGAGGTCTCGACCGTGTCGACGCCGGCCGAGATCCGCTGTTCCGTGCGCGCCATCGCGTCGGCGCCCGTCTCCGCGCGCTCCTGGACGGAGCGGATCCGGGCCTCGATCTCGCTCGCCGACTCCTGGGTCTCCTCGGCCAGCGCCTTCACCTCCTCGGCGACGACCGCGAAGCCGGCGCCGTCGGCCCCGGAGCGGGCCGCCTCGATGGAGGCGTTCAGCGCGAGCAGGTTCGTCTGCTCGGCGATCTCCGAGATGGTGTCGACCACCTCGCCGATCTCCTCGACCTCCGCGGCGAGCGCCTCGACCTCCGCGGTCGTCTCCGCGGTCGTCTCCTCGACCGCGTCCATCTCCGCGAGCGCCTCCTCGGCGGCCTCGCGACCCTCGTCGCCGACCTCCGCCGCGTGTTCCGCGGTCTCCGCCACGTCGGTGACGGTGGAGGCGACCTCCTCGGCCGAGGACGCGAGGTTCTCGGCCTCGTCGGTCGCCGCCCGCAGGTCGTCGCGCTGGGTACGCGCGCCCTCGGCGATCTCCTCGACCGCCTCGCTCACGGTCCCTGTCGTCGCCCGCAGGTCCTCCGTGCGGTCGTCGACGGTCCCGGCCACGTCGGCGGTGTCCTCGGCGACGGTCGCGACGGACGCGACCGTCCCCTCCAGCTCGTCGGCCATCTCGTTGAACGCGGCGCCCACCCGCGCCATCGCCTCGTTGTCGCTCTCGGGGTCGACCCGGCGCGTCAGGTCGCCGTCGGCGAGCGCGCGCATGGCGGACTCGTACTCGGTCGCCTTGTGTTCGACCGTCTCGGCGCGCGTGTCGGCCTCCCGTCGCGCTCGTTCCGCCTCCTCGCGGGCCGCTTCGGCGTCGGAGATCTCCGAGCGCAGCGAACCGCGCATCTCGTCGAACGCGTGGAACAGCCGCCCGATCTCGTCGGTTCGCCCGGTGTCGAGCCGCACGTCGAGCTCTCCCTCGGCCATCCGCTCGGCCTTGTCAGTCAGTTGCCGCAGGGAGATGACCGTGTTCGAGCCGACGGTGACGCCGATGAGCGCGAGCCCGATCACCGTCAACAGCGTCATCCCGACCAGTCCGGAGCGCACTTCGGCGCCCGCGGCGCCGGTCCCCTCCGCGCGTAGATAGACGATGACTCCGTACGAAACTGAGACCGCCATGACCCCGATCAGCGACAGAGCGAGCTTCGCACCGTAGCTCGATCGGACGCCCGAGGCCGATCCCTCTTGCATGTATACCGAACGGCAGAGATCCTATCGTCATAATAACTCCTCCCCGAATATTACCAGTGATACTCTGCTCGCGGTCGACTCGGGCGGTACCGGCGGCTCGGCGAGCGGAAAGCGAGCACGTGCGCGAGGCCGCCGGGCCTGACACCCCGATCCGCCGGAACCGGTACGTTGAGGGCGTCGCCGCCCGCACGGACGCGCATGGCGACCGCCTTCGACAGACTCGGATACGGGACGTACAAGCTGGCCGCCGGCGAGGAGTGCGCGGCCGGCGTCGCCCACGCGATCGAGACCGGCTACCGCCACGTCGACACCGCCCAGGGGTACGACAACGAGGCCTCGGTCGGCGACGGGATCGACCGGAGCGACCGCGACCGCGAGGACCTGTTCGTCGCGACGAAGCTCTCGACGAACAACCTCTCGTACGACGACGCGGTCGAGACCGCCCGCGCCAGCCGCGACCGGCTCGGTGTCGACTCGATCGACCTGCTGTACGTCCACTGGCCGATCAACACCTACGAGCCCGCGGAGACGCTGCCCGCGCTCGACGACCTCGTCGACGACGGGGTGATAGATCGGATCGGGCTCTCGAACTTCGAGCCCGACGAACTCGACGAGGCGCTCGACCGCCTCGACCACGACGTGTTCGCCCACCAGGTGGAGTGTCACCCCCTGCTTCAACAGGAGCGGCTCCGCGAGTACGCCGTCGAACACGACCACTGGCTCGTCGCCTACTCGCCGATCGCGCGCAACCGCGTCGCCGAGGTCGACGCCCTCCGAGAGATAGCCGCGGCCCACGACGCGACCCCGGCCCAAGTGAGCCTCGCGTGGCTGCTCTCGAAGGAGCGCGTCGCGCCGATCCCGAAGGCGGCCGACTTCGGCCACGTCGAGGACAACTGGGCGGCCCGTGAGATCGACCTGACGGACGAGGAACTCGCCCGGATCGACGCGCTCGACCGCCGCGAGCGGATCGTCGACTTCGAGGAGGCGTCGTGGAACCGAGACCGATCTCCGTAACGCTCAATACCGGTATTGTGGCCTCATAGTCGGTTTAACGAGGATTCGGATCGAACCCCCGCCCGTGCCGGACCCGAACTCGCGGACCGACGCCGGCCCGCCCGCCGGCGGCTCCCCGAGCGCCGACTCGGACCCGGACGGCGAGTCCGGTCTCCGCGACCGTCCCGCCCTCCTCGCGGCGACGCCCGGGACGGACGCGGTGCTCGATCAGCTCCGGACGCTCGCGGTCCTCGCTGGCCTTCTCGCCCTCCTCGTGACGCTGATCGCCGTCGAGCTGCTCGTTCGTATCTGAGCCCGCCGGCCGACCGAAACTGAACGCGAGACCCGCCCGATCCGGCACCCGACCCGTCCTCTCCGTCGGTTTCACTTCCGCTTTCGGGCGCGTTTTTAAAAGGCGCGGGCGAGACGGGTCCGGTATGGGCCAGTCCACGTTCGATGACGACGACCTGTTCGGCGAGGCGGCCGCGGAGACCCGCGCGGAGGTCGAAGAGCACCTCGCCGCGGCGCGCGAGGAACTCCCGGACCCGGACGCGGTGTGGGAGACGGACGCGGACAACGTCCTCGGCGCGCTCAACGGACTGAAATCCGCGCTCGACGCCGGCGACGCCGTCGACAGCGTCCGCTCGGCGAAGAAGGCGTACGTCCTCGGCGAGCGCGCCGACGCCTTCGAGGACGCCGCCGACCTGAAAGCGGAGATCGAGGAGCTCGAATCGCTCGTCGGCGACATCGAGAGCGCCGCCGACGAGGTCGCCTCCCTCACCGGCACCGTCCCCGCGATCCGCGGGGCGCTTCAGGACGCGGCGGACGAGGAGTAACCTTCCGCTCCGGCCGCGCCCTACGTCGACTTCCGGTCAGCGACCGCTTCCGCCAGCGCCGCGAGCGCCGCGCTCGCGCGGTCGAGCAGGACCGCGCCCCGCTCGGCGTCGCCCTCCCGCGGGTCGCCGACGACGCCGTTGTCGGTGAACTCGGCAGAGTCGTGCGCGAGGTTCACCCCAGACACCCACTCGCCCCACCGGTCGGCGGCGCCCGCGCTCGCATCGTCGACCCGCTCCTCGCGGACCAAGTCCGGATTCGTCGCGCGCAGCAGCGCCGTCTCCAGCGGGCCAGCGTGACCCATGTCGCTCGCGTGGTCGCCGACCGACTCGAACCACGTGAACGCCACCCCGTACCCCGCGTGGGCGTCGTCGCGCGAGAAGCGGCGGGCGACCTCCGCCAGCGCCTCGACGTTCCCCCCGTGCCCGTTGACGAACACGACGCGGTCGACCCCGTGCGAGACCAGCGACTCCGCGGACTCCCGGACGTACGCCCGGAACGTCTCCGGGGAAACCCACATCGTCCCGTCGAAGGCGCGGTGCTCCTCCGCGACGCCGACCGGGATCGGCGGCGCGACCGCGACCTCCCCGCGGTCCGCTCCCGGCTCGCCGCCCGACCCCTCGTCGTCCGTACCCGTCTCCTCGTAGGCGTCCGCGCTCGCCTCCGCGACCGCGACGGCGTTCAGCGCGTCGGTGCCGAGCGGGGCGTGCGGCCCGTGCTGTTCCGTGCTGCCGACCGGGAGGAACGCGACGTCGACGTCGGCGTCGCGAACGTCGGTCCACGTGACCTCGCTGAGGCGCATACCGACGCCTCGGTGGCCGGCGTCGTATAGCCGGCGGTCATCGCCGATGCCGAGTGGTCACCGCCGGCGTCTGGTGGTCGCCGCGGCGCAGGGGCGGTCGACCGCTCGCGAGGCATGTGCGCTCGCCCCGCGGCCGCTCCCGGGGTATTATGACGCTTCCCGCGGATCGCGGCTCCATGAGCGGTAATAACGCGGATCACGACACGGGGACACACGACTCGGCTCCGGCCGTGACGTTCGGCCCGCTGAAGCGGGCGCTCCGCGAACACCGCTATCCGGTGACCGCGGCGGAGCTGATAGAGCAGTACGGCGCCGCGACGTTGGAGACGCCGACGGGGACGGCGCGGCTCGACGGGCTGCTCGAAGGGCGCGAGGAGACGCAGTTTCGGGATCCGTCGGAGGTCCGCGAGGCCGTTCTCGATGCGCTCGGGCACGCCGACGCGTCCCCGGAGGCGGCCGCCGACGAGTGGACGCGGCTTCCGCGGTGACTCTTCGGTCGAGCCCCGCCCCGTTCCGCTCGGCGCGCGGCCCCGATCAGTCGTCGTCGGTATCGGCCTCTTCGACTATCCGCGCCGTGCGCTCCTGCGCGCGGTCGATGAACTCCTGCGGGAGCTCGTCGATCTCGCCCGCCTGAACGCCCCAGAGGTGCGCGTACAGCCCGTCGTTGTCGAGCAGCTCGTCGTGCGTCCCCCGCTCGGCGATCTGCCCGCCCTCCAACACGAGGATCGTGTCTGCGTCCTTGATCGTCGAGAGCCGGTGGGCGATCGCGAACGTCGTCCGCTCCTCGGTGAGCCGGTCGAGCGAGCGCTGGATCAGCATCTCCGTCTCCGTGTCGACGTCCGAGGTCGCCTCGTCGAGGATGAGGATGTCCGGGTCCTTGAGCACCGCCCGCGCGATGGTGACGCGCTGGCGCTGCCCGCCGGAGAGCTTCACGCCGCGCTCGCCGACCATGGTGTCGTAGCCGTCGGGGAGGTTCTGGATGAACTCGTGCGCCTCGGCGGCCTCGGCGGCCTCGCGGACCTCCTCGTCGGTGGCGTCGAAGGTGCCGTAGGTGATGTTCTCGCGGACCGTGCCGTAGAACAGGTACGAGGACTGCCCGACGTAGCCGATCGAGCGACGGAGCGACTTGAGCGTCACGTCGCGGACGTCGTGTCCGTCGATCTCGATCGACCCCTCGTCGACGTCGTACATCCGGAGGAGCAGCTTGAGCACGGTCGACTTCCCCGCGCCGGTCGGGCCGACCAGCGCGAGCGTCTCGCCGCCCTCGACGGCGAAGTCGACGTCCTCGACGATCGTCTCGTCGTCGTAGCCGAAGGAGACGTCGTCGTACACCACGTCGCCGTCGCCGACCGTCAGGTCCTCCGCGCCCGGGTCCTCGGCGAGCCGCGACGGCTCGTCCATCAGCCCGAAGATCCGCGCGGAGGAGGCGCGGGCGCGCTGGTACATGTTGATGATCTGCCCGAACTGCGCCATCGGCCAGATGAACCGCTGGGTGTAGAGGATGAAGACGACGAACATCCCCACCGAGAGCTCGCCGGTGAACGGTCCCGGCGGCGTCTCCTGGAACACCCAGAGGCCGCCGATGATGAACGTCACCACGAAGCCGACCCCGGCGAGCACGCGGAGCCCCGGGAAGAACTTGATCCGGGTCGTGATCGCGTCCCAGTTGGCGTCGAAGTAGTCCATCGACACGTCGTCGACGCGGTCGGACTCGTACGGCTCCGTGTTCGACGACTTAATCACCTGGATGCCGCCGAGGTTGTTCTCCAGCCGGGAGTTCATCTTCCCGACCGACGAGCGGACCTCGGCGTACTTCGGCTGGATGATCCTGATGAACAGGTAGGTGAACCCGCCGATGATCGGCACCGGCAGCAGCGCGACTAAGGCGAGCTGCCAGTTGATCCAGAAGAGGAGGACGCCGATGCCGACGACCATCACCGACAGGCGGAACAGGGAGTTCATCCCGTCGTTGAGGAACCGTTCGAGCCGGTTCACGTCGTTCGAGAGGATCGACATCATCTCCCCGGTCTGCTTGTCGGAGAAGAACTCCATGTTGAGCCGCTGCATCTTGTCGTAGGTGTCCGTCCGGACGTCGTGCTGGATGTTCTGGGCGAAGGCGTTGAACCCCCAGTTCCGGATCCAGTGGAACCCGGCCCCGATCCCGAACGCGCCCCCGATGACGGCGATGGTGAACCAGAACTGCGCGGTCTGTCCCGTCGGCAGCCACGCGTCGGGGAGGACGACGAGCGGGATCTGCTCGCTGAACAGGGCGTCCTCGTAGAACACGGCGTCGATGGCGATCCCAAGCATCAGCGGCGGGAGCAGGTCGAGCAGCCGCGCGAAGACGCTCGCGAACACCCCAACGGTCACCTGCGGGACGTAGTCGCGGCCGTACTCGACGAACAGCCGCTTCATCGGATTCTCTATTTTGTCCCGCTGCTCCTCGAAGGGATCGTCGTCCTCCCATTCGACGCCACTCATCACGAGTTCGTATCAGGTAGGCGGGCAAATAGGTTTCCTTCGAACCGAAATACGTCGGCAGAAAACGCCGGTAACACCCGTTCGATCGGGTGATCTCTCCCGGAACCACCGCGGTCACCGGCGTCGGCGCAGCGGTCGACCCGACGGTCAGTCCGGCGCGCGCGGCGACCTCGGTCACGCCGACCGCGCGCCGGGCTCAGAGTTCGCGCCGCTCGACGGCGGTGTCGATCCCGGCCTCGTCGAGGTCGTCGCGCACACGTCGCCGGAGCGGGTCCGGCACCCCGTCCCGCGGGACCGGCGTCGCCGTTCCCTCCTCGTCTTCGTCGGTCGGGACGGACCAGTAGAGGACGTGGCCCGTCTCGGCGTAAAACTCCACCGCGTACCGGTCCCGTCCCCCCTCGTAGTGGACGCGGGCGGCCGCGCCCTCCGCGCGCCACCCCTCCTGTCTGACCAAGGCGGCGATCGGCTCTCGCATGGTCGCTCTCGGGCGGCCGGACTCATGTGGGTGTCGCCGATCGGCCGCCCGCCCGATCCGGCGCCCTCCTCCCCCGCATCGACACCGGTTTACAACCGCCGACCCGATGAGTCGCCATGTCTCTTCGCGTCACGTTCCTCGGGACGGGCGGCGCCGTTCCCACCGTCGAGCGCGCGGCCAGCGCCGTCTTCGTCAACCGCGAGGGCGACCGCTTCCTCTTCGACTGCGGCGAGGGCACGCAGCGCGAGATGATGCGCAGCGGCACCGGATTCGCCGTCGACCGCGTGTTCGCCTCGCACCTCCACGGCGACCACGTCCTCGGCATCCCCGGCCTCGTCCAGACGCTCGGGTTCAACGACCGCACCGACCCGCTGACGATCCACTGCCCGCCGGGGACCGGCGGGCACCTCCACGACCTGGTCCACGCGGCCGGCCACGACCCCGCCTTCCCGATCCGGATCGAGCCGGTCGCTCCCGGCGAGGTCGCCCACGAGACCGACGAGTACGAGATCCGCGCGTTCGAGACGGAACACCGCACCGTCTCGCAGGGGTACGTCCTAGCGGAGGACGACCGCCCCGGCCGGTTCGACCGCCCGAAGGCGGAGGAGCTCGGCGTCCCCGTCGGGCCGAAGTTCGGCCGCCTCCACGGGGGCGAGCCGGTCGAGGCCGAGGACGGCACGGTCGTCGAGCCGGAGCAGGTCGTCGGCCCGTCGCGTCCGGGCCGGAAGCTTGTCTACACCGCGGACACGCGCCCGCGCGAGTCGACGGTCGAAGCGGCCGCGGACGCCGACCTGCTCATCCACGACGCCACCTTCGCCGACGACATGGCCGACCGCGCCCGCGACACGGCTCACTCGACCGGCGGCGAGGCGGGGTCGATCGCCGACCGCGCGGACGCGAAGCGGCTCGCCTTGGTCCACATCTCCTCGCGCTACGCCGCCGACCCGCGCCCGATCCGCCGCGACGCCCGCGAGGCGTTCGACGGCGAGTGCCTGCTCCCCGACGACGGCGACCTGATCGAGGTGCCGTTCCCCGACGCCGACGAGTGAGGGTCCCGAACACCCGTTCCTCCGTTCGGCTCGTCCCCCTCCGTGCTACCGCAAACCGTGGGACGGTTCCACTCGAAACGGCGCCCGCGCACGGCTGACGCGCGTCTGACGCGGCCGCCGCCGCTCCGGTGTCTTCCGAGCATCTGATCCGCGGTCGGTCCGGCGCCGATCCGGAGAACTCCGGAGAGAAGAGCGCTCTCGACGGATACGTTCACTTTCACCGCGGTCACGGGCGTTTTAATACGGTGAGGAACCAACGGCCGTACGCCTCCCAGTGAAACAAGACCGGAGGCGGAGACACCCTATGAGCGAACTGCGACAGGAAGCGGAAGCGATAGCGGAACAGTTCTCGGACCACACGGACGTCGACCCCGACGACGTCGAGGAGCGCCTGACGACGCTCGTCGACGAGTACCGCGTGCCGCTCGACGAGGCGAGCCGGAGCGTCACTAACAGCTACCTCGAAGACGCCGGGATGGAGCGCGACGAGCTCGGCCGCGGCGGCAGCGAGGAGGTCCTCGTCAACGACATCGACGAGGACGAGCAGTGGGTGGACCTGCGCGTCGAGCTGGTCGACCTGTGGGAGCCCCGCAGCGACTCCATCTCGCAGGTCGGTCTCCTCGGCGACGAGTCGGGCACGATCAAGTTTGTCGCCTTCGAGACCTCCGACCTCCCCGAGCTGACGGAGGGACAGGCGTACGAGCTCTCGAACGTCGTCACCGACGAGTACGAGGGGAGCTACTCGGTGAAGCTCAACCGGACGACCGGTATCACCGAGATCGACGAAGCGATCGAGGTCGGCGACAACGCCGACACCGTCGAGGGCGCGCTGGTCGACATCCAGTCCGGCTCCGGGCTGATCAAGCGCTGCCCCGAGGAGGACTGTACGCGCGTCCTCCAGAACGGGCGCTGCTCCGAGCACGGCCAGGTCGAGGGCGAGTTCGACCTGCGGATCAAGGGCGTCCTCGACGACGGCGAGACCGTCACCGAGGTCATCTTCGACCGCGAGGCCACCGAGGATCTCACCGGCATGACCCTCGAGGAGGCCAAGGACATGGCGATGGACGCGCTCGACACCACCGTCGTCGCCGAGGAGATGGGCGAGGACGTGCTCGGGCGCTACTACCGCGTCACCGGCCCGACCTTCGGGCGGTACGTCCTGGTCGACGAGATGGAGGACCCCGGCACCGTCGACGTTGAAAGCGCGCTGATCGAAGCGAGGTCGATTTGAAATGAGCCAGTCAGCCCCCACCCGAGAGGTCGCCCGGCGCGTGTTCGCGAGCGAGTTCAACGACGCCGGCTACACGTTCACCGAGTCCGACGACGAGCGGGCCCCCGTCTACGCGCTGCTGCCGACGGGCGAGTCCTCGAACCGCGTGTTCTTCGTCGGCACCCTCACCGAGAAGGAGGACGTCGGCGAGGACAGCGAGTACTGGCGTGGTCGCATCGTCGACCCGACGGGCACGTTCTTCGTGTACGCCGGCCAGTACCAGCCCGAGGCCGCTTCCAAACTCCGGGACCTGGAGCCCCCGGCCTACGTCGCAGTCGTGGGGAAACCCCGGACCTACGAGACCGACGACGGCACGGTCCGAGTGTCCGTCCGCCCCGAGTCGATCACCGAGGTCGACGCCGCCACCCGCGACCGCTGGGTCGCGGAGACCGCCCGCCGTACCGTCGAGCGCGTCGCCGCGTTCGACGACGAGGGCAACGAGTACGCGCGAATGGCCCGCGAGGAGTACGACCTCGACCCCGAGACGTACAAGGCCGCCGCGCTGTCGGCGTTAGAGGATCTCGACGAGAGCGGCGACGAGCTCGCCGGCGACGCCGGCGACGAGCCGGACCCGGCCGGGACGCCCGAGCCCTGACCGGGGACGGCCGACCGCCCCGACGAACCGATCGGGCGCGTCACCCCGTAACGACTCACTTTTCGCCGTTTCTTGCGACTGTCTGACAAACCATTAAGTGATCCGCGCGCCCACGTTTCGGGCGATGGGCAACAAGAACAAGACCATCTCGTTCCGCGTCAACGAGGACGCGTTCGAGGCCCTTCGCGACATCGCCGAGGAGCGGGACATCTCGCTGTCGGCGGTGTTCCGAGACTACGTGGACGCGCTCGTTGCCCACGACGGCCAGGTCCGGGTCGTCCCGGAGTCGGAACTGGCCGACGCGGGCGACGACGGCGAGCCGTTTCCCCCGAAAGTCGAGGTTCCGAAGAGCTTCGTCCGGGAGCACGAGCGGCTGGAACTCGAGGCCGAACACCTCCGGGAGCAGCTCGAAGAGCACAAGCGGTACGTCAATCACCTCCGGGAGCAGCTCGAGGACGAGGACGACGACGTAATCCAGCTCGAAGACCTCGACGGCGAGCCGGACGAACCCGCTTTCCGCCTCGGGTAGCCGCCGATTCCTTCCATTTCCACCGCTCCGTCGATCCGGGAGAGACCCGTCCACCGTTGAGCTACGGCGCCGTCCGCTCCGACCGTCCGCGACGTTCGGACCGTACTTCGATGACGGTCGGACGCGCGGACGAAAACCTTCCTGTTCGTCCGTTACTAACCGCTGAACCGCCCATGTTGGCGAAAATATTGCCGTGATGCTCCGAGTTTGTTCAGAAACGTCCGATTCTCGACCCGTCTGATGGACGGTCTCTCAGAGCGACGCCGCTATTTCTGAGTATACTAAATTATTTACGAAAACGATATTACCCGGGCGGTGAAGGGATCCTACATGCGAAGGTGGGTTCGACCGTGAACGTGTTCGATAGGGCGTACGACGATACGGTTCGCGTCCTCGACGAGGACGGCGAGGTCGTCGGCGACGTGCCGGACCTCGACGACGAATCGCTCGTCGACATGTACAGGCACATGCGGCTGGCGCGTCACTTCGACGGCCGCGCGGTGAGCCTCCAGCGACAGGGGCGGATGGGGACGTACCCCCCGCTCTCCGGCCAGGAGGGGGCCCAGATCGGCTCGGCGTTCGCGCTCGACGACGACGACTGGATGGTCCCGTCGTACCGCGAACACGGCGCCGCCCTCGTCCATGGGCTCCCGCTGAAACAGACCCTGCTCTACTGGATGGGTCACGAGGACGGCAACAACGCGCCGACGGACGTCAACGTCTTCCCGGTCGCCGTCCCCATCGCGTCGCAGATCCCCCACGCGACGGGCGCCGCGTGGGCCTCGAAGCTCCGCGGCGAGGACGACGCGTTCGTCTGCTACTTCGGCGACGGCGCGACGAGCGAGGGCGACTTCCACGAGGGAATCAACTTCGCCGGCGTGTTCGACACGCCGACCGTCTTCTTCTGTAACAACAACCAGTGGGCGATCTCCGTTCCGCGAGAGCGCCAGACCCGGAGCGCGACCCTGGCGCAGAAGGCGGAGGCGTACGGGATCGACGGCGTTCAGGTCGACGGCATGGACCCGCTGGCGGTGTACAGCGTCACGGAAGCGGCCTTAGAGAAGGCGCGCGACCCCGAGACCGACCGGCCGCGGCCGACGCTGATCGAGGCGGTCCAGTACCGGTTCGGCGCGCACACGACCGCCGACGACCCGACCGTCTACCGCGACGACGACGAGGTCGAGCGCTGGAAGCGGAAGGACCCCATCGACCGGCTGGAGTCGTACCTCCGGGACGAAGGGGTCCTCGACGACGAGCGCGTCGCGGAGATCGAGTCGACGGTCGAGGCCCGGGTCGCGGACGCGATAGACGAGGCTGAATCGATGGCGCGCCCCGACCCGCGCGAGCTGTTCGAACACGCGTACGCGGAGCTTCCGCCCGAGCTGGAGCGGCAGTACGAGGAGTTCGCCGCCCTGCGCGACGAGCGCGGCGACGCGGCGTTCCTGGAGGAGTAAATGACCGAGACACAGAACCTCACGCTGGTACAGGCGATACGAGACGGACTACACACCGAACTGCGCGAGGACGACGACGTCGTCGTGATGGGGCAAGACGTCGGGAAGAACGGCGGCGTCTTCCGCGCGACCGAGGGCCTGTTCGACGAGTTCGGCGGCGACCGGGTGATCGACACGCCGCTGGCCGAGTCGGGCATCGTCGGCACCGCGGTCGGGATGGCCGCCATGGGGATGCGACCGGTCCCGGAGATCCAGTTCTCCGGGTTCATGTACCCCGGCTTCGACCAGATCGTCTCGCACATGGCGCGGTTCCGGACCCGCAGCCGCGGGCGGTTCACGCTCCCCATGACGCTACGTGCCCCCTACGGCGGCGGGATCCGCGCGCCCGAACACCACTCCGAGTCGAAGGAGGCGTTCTACGCCCACGAGGCCGGGCTGAAGGTCGTCATCCCCTCCACGCCGTACGAGGCGAAGGGGCTGCTCGCGGCGTCGATCCGCGACCCCGACCCGGTGATATTCCTCGAACCGAAGCTGATCTACCGGGCGTTCCGCGAGGAGGTCCCCGAGGAGCCGTACACGGTCCCCATCGGCGAGGCAGCCACGCGCCGCGAGGGCGACGACGTGGCCGTCTTCACCTACGGCGCGATGACTCGCCCCACGCTGGAGGCCGCCGAGACGCTCGGGGAGGAGGGGATCGAGTGCGAGGTCGTCGACCTCCGCACGATTTCCCCGCTCGACCGCGAGGCGGTCGTCGAGGCGTTCGAGAAGACCGGTCGCGCGGTCGTCGTTCACGAGGCCCCCAAGACCGGCGGGCTCGCGGGCGAGATCACGGCGATCCTTCAGGAGGAGGCGCTGCTGTACCAGGAGGCGCCGATCGGCCGCGTCACCGGCTTCGACGTGCCGTACCCGCTGTACGCGCTGGAGGACTACTACCTCCCGTCCGCCGCCCGCATCGAGGACGGAATCTTGGAGGCGGTCGAATTTTAAGATGTCCGGCAGAGGTACACCCATGAACGCCGAGGACCGGCGCACGACGGCAGAGGAGAGACGCCCGACCGCCGAGGGGGGCGACGAATGACGGTCGAGGAGTTCAAACTGCCCGACGTCGGCGAGGGCGTCGCGGAGGGCGAACTCGTCAGCTGGCTGGTCGCGCCCGGCGACCGCGTCGAGGAGGACCAGCCCGTCGCCGAGGTCGAGACCGACAAGGCGCTCGTCGAGGTGCCGTCGAGCTACGACGGCGTCGTCGAGGAGCTGTTCGCCGAGGAGGGGGAGATGGTCCCCGTCGGCGACGTGATCATCTCGTTCCGCGTCGACGAGGACGGCGAGGCGGCCGCCGGCGACGACGCGGAGGCCGAACCGGAGCCGGAGCCTGACTCGCCCGACGAGTCGGCGTCGGAGCCGACCACCGAGGCGGCCGACGCCGAGCCCGACACGCCCGCCGGACGCACCTTCGCGCCGCCGTCGGCCCGCCGGCTCGCCCGCGAGCTCGGCGTCGACGTCGCGGCCGTCGACGGGAGCGGCCCCGGCGGCCGCGTCACCGAGGCCGACGTGCGCGCCCACGCCGAGGGCGACGCCGGGGCCGCCGACGCGGGCGCCCCGGACGACGGCCCCGAACCCCGTCCCGCGCCGACGCCGACCGATACCGGCTCCGACGGGCGGAAGTCCGCGGTCAGCAAGCGCGGCGCCGACGACGGCTCCGCCGACGCCCCGGCGACGCCCGCCGGCGGGCCCGACCCCGCGGGCCGGGAGACGACGCTCGCGACGCCCGCCACGCGGAAGGCCGCGCGCGACCGCGACGTGGACATCGACGACGTGCCGACCGACCAGACCCGGGACGGCGAGGCGTTCGTCACGGCCGAGGCCGTGAACGCGTACGCCGACGCGCTGGAGTCGCCCGCGTCGACGCCTGAGCCGGAACCGGTCGAGACGGGCGCGGGCACGGAGCCCGCCGTGACCGCCGGCGACGCGTCCGAGACGAGCGCTCCCGCGTCGGGCGACGAGACCGTCCCGTACCGCGGCGTCAGGCGCACCATCGGCAAGCAGATGGAGCGCTCGAAGTTCACGGCGCCGCACGTCACCCACCACGACACCGCCGAGGTCGACGCGCTCGTGGAGGCCCGCGAGGAGCTGAAGCCGAAGGCCGAGGCCGAGGGGGTGAAGCTCACCTACATGCCGTTCGTGATGAAGGCCATCGTCGCCGGGCTGAAGGAGTACCCGTACCTCAACAGCGAGCTCCGGGAGGACGACGAGGAGATCGTGTTGAAAAGCGAGTACAACCTCGGCATCGCGGTCGCGACCGACGCGGGTCTCATGGTTCCCGTCGTCGAGAACGTCGACGAGAAGGGGCTCTTCGAGCTGGCCGACGCGGTGAACGACCTCGCCTCGCGCGCCCGAGAGCGGAAGCTCAAGCCCGCGGAGATGCAGGGCGGGACCTTCTCTATCACCAACTTCGGCGCGATCGGCGGCGAGTACGCCACGCCGATCATCAACTACCCCGAGACGGCGATCCTCGGGCTCGGGGCCATCGAGGAGCGCCCTGTCGTCCGCGACCACGCGGACGTCGAGTCCGAGTTCCTCGACGACTCGGACGACTCGACGGTCGTCCCGGCGCCGACGCTCCCGTTGTCCTTATCGATCGACCACCGCGTCGTCGACGGCGCGGTCGCGGCCGAGTTCGCGAACACCGTCATGGAACACCTGGAAAACCCCCTGCTGTTACTCAACGAATAATGGTCGTCGGAGATGTCACCACGGGAACAGAGGTACTGGTCATCGGCGCGGGGCCGGGCGGCTACGTCGCCGCCATCCGCGCCGCACAGGAGGGGCTCGACACGACCCTCGTCGAGAAGGACGCCTACGGCGGCGCCTGTCTCAACCGCGGCTGTATCCCCTCGAAGGCGCTGATCACGGGGAGCGGGCTCGCCCACGAGGCCGGCAACGCGGAGTTCATGGGCGTCCACGCGGACCCCGCCGTCGACATGGGGAAGATGATCGAGTGGAAAGACGGCATCGTCGACCGGCTCACCGGCGGCGTCGAGAAGCTCTGTAAGGCGAACGGCGTGAACCTGATCGAGGGGACCGCCTCGTTCGTCGGCGAGGACACCGTCCGCGTCGCGCACGGCGGCGACGGGCAGGGCTCCGAGACGCTCTCGTTCGAACACGCGGTCGTCGCGACCGGCTCGCGTCCGATCCAGATCCCGGGCTTCGAGTTCGCCGAGGACCACGTTTGGAGCTCCGCCGACGCGCTCGACGCCGACACCGTCCCGGACCGGCTCGGGATCGTCGGCGGCGGCTACATCGGGATGGAGCTGGCGACGACGTACGCCAAGCTCGGGGCCGACGTGACGGTCGTCGAGATGCTCGACGACATCCTCGACCCCTACGAGGACGACGTGAAGCGGATCGTCCGGGAGCGCGCCGCGGAGCTCGGCGTCGAGTTCAACTTCGGCGAGGGCGCGAGCGAGTGGTCGGAGGCGCCCGACGGCGGGTACCTCCTCCACACCGAGACGGAGGACAGCGAGGAATCGACGTACGGCGTCGACAAGATCCTCGTCGCGGTCGGCCGTCAGCCCGTCACCGACGGCCTCGACGTAGCGAACGCCGGTATCGAGACGGACGACCGCGGCTTCATCGAGACGGACGATCGCACGCGCACGGCGGTCGAGCACATCCACGCCGTCGGCGACGTCGCGGGCGACCCGATGCTCGCGCACGCGGCCTCGAACGAGGGGATCGTCGCCGCCGAGGTGATCGCCGGTGAACCCGCCGCGCTCGACCGACAGGCCGTCCCCGCCGCGGTGTTCACCGACCCCGAGATCGGGACGGTCGGGATGACCGAGGCCGAGGCCGAGGACGCCGGCTTCGATCCCGTCGTCGGCGAGATGCCGTTCAACGCCTCCGGCCGGGCGATGACGACCGGCCACACCGAGGGGTTCGCCCGGATCGTCGCCGACGAGGAGACCGGATTCGTCCTCGGCGGGCAGATCGTCGGACCCGAGGCGTCGGAGCTGATCGCGGAGGTCGCGCTCGCGGTCGAGATGGGCGCGACCCTCGAAGACGTGGCCGCCACCGTCCACACCCACCCGACGCTCGCGGAGGCGGTGATGGAGGCCGCGGAGAACGCTCGCGGGCAGGCGATCCACACGCTGAACCGCTGAGCGGCCCGTCTTCGAGACCCCGGGTCGGCGCCGTCGGCGACTCGACGCTCCCGCGCGGAGTCAGAAGTGGCCGCGAGGCGAACGGACGCGCCCGCCTCCCTCGGGTGGAACTCTCACACATGATTATCGAACTGTCGACTTCTCGATCCGTAGCGTGGTCGCCACTCGCTTTCCGGCGGAGCACGCCATGCGGAGCGCCGCTGCGGTCCACGACGCCGACTTCGCAGATCGGAAAACAGAACTTCAGTTCCTCGATAGAAACTCTCCGTTATATCGATTATTGTCTCCTCGTATTAGACAATATTATCCGTAAAGAAGGGCGACTATTTTTTGATGGCTAGTAACACCCAAGAGTGGTGGCCGGACCAGTTGGACCTGGAGTTGCTCGATCAGAACTCCGCCGACATCGGTCCCTACGGCGAGGAGTTCGACTACGCCGAGGCGTTCGAGGAGCTCGACCTCGAGGCGGTCAAGTCCGACCTCGAAGACGTGATGACCGACTCGAAGGAGTGGTGGCCAGCCGACTACGGCCACTACGGGCCGCTGTTCATCCGGATGGCGTGGCACAGCGCCGGCACGTACCGCTCGCTCGACGGCCGCGGCGGCGCCGCCGGCGGCCACCAGCGCCTCCCCCCGATCAGCAGCTGGCCGGACAACGTGAACCTCGACAAGGCCCGGCGGCTGCTGGAGCCAGTGAAGACGAAGTACGGCGAGAAGCTCTCGTGGGCGGACCTCATCGTCCTCGCCGGCAACGTCGCGCTCGAGTCGATGGGCTTCGAGACGTTCGGCTTCGCGGGCGGGCGCGAGGACGACTTCCGGGGCGACGACGCGGTCGACTGGGGCCCCGAGAGCGAGTTCGAGACGACCTCCGAGGAGCGCTTCGACGAGGAGGGCGACCTCAAGGCGCCGCTCGGCAACACCGTGATGGGCCTCATTTACGTGAACCCCGAGGGGCCGAACGGCGAGCCCGACCTCGAAGGGTCCGCGAAGAACATCCGCCAGTCGTTCAGCCGCATGGCGATGAACGACAAGGAGACCGTCGCCCTCATCGCCGGCGGCCACACCTTCGGCAAGGTCCACGGCGCCGACGACGGCGACAACCTCGGTCCGGAGCCCGAGGACGCCCCCATCGACCTTCAGGGACTCGGCTGGGACAA
Source organism: Halorubrum sp. SD690R (assembly GCF_005435035.1). Lineage (NCBI taxonomy): Archaea > Methanobacteriati > Methanobacteriota > Halobacteria > Halobacteriales > Haloferacaceae > Halorubrum > Halorubrum sp. SD690R. The sequence goes on from NZ_SGTV01000011.1 coordinate 91,929, forward strand.
CGAGTTCGGCGAGGGGATGGGCCCCGACGCGATCACCAGCGGCATCGAGGGGCCGTGGAACGCCACCCCGACCGTCTGGGACATGAGCTACGTCAACAACCTGCTCACCTACGACTGGGAGCCGGAGAAGGGTCCCGGCGGCGCGTGGCAGTGGACAACGGAGAACGACGAGCTCGACGACGCCGCGCCCGGCGTCGCGGACCCCGACGACAAGGAGGACGTGATGATGCTCACGACGGACGTCGCCCTGAAGCACGACGACGACTTCCGGGCCGTCTTAGAGGAGTTCCGCGACGACCCCGAAGAGTTCCAGGAGACGTTCGCGAAGGCGTGGTACAAGCTCATCCACCGCGACATGGGCCCGCCGGAGCGGTTCCTCGGCACCGAGGTCCCGGAGGAGACGATGATCTGGCAGGACCCCCTGCCCGAGGCCGACTACGAGACCGTCGGCGACGCGGAGGTCGCCGAGCTCACGGACGCGCTCCTCGAGTCCGGCCTGTCGACCGGCGAACTCGTCAAGACCGCGTGGGCGGCGGCGTCCACCTACCGCGACAGCGACAAGCGCGGCGGCGCCAACGGCGCCCGCATCCGCCTCGAACCGCAGCGAAGTTGGGAGGCCAACGAGCCCGAGGCGCTCGCTGACGTCCTCTCGACGCTCGAGAAGATCCAGACCGAGTTCAACGAGTCGCGCGACGACGACGTCCGCGTCTCGCTCGCCGACCTCATCGTGCTCGGTGGGACGGCGGCCGTCGAGCGGGCCGCGGCCGACGCGGGCTACGACGTCGAGGTGCCGTTCGAGCCCGGCCGCGTCGACGCGACGGCGGAGCAGACCGACGTCGACTCCTTCGAGGCGCTCGAGCCGGAGGCCGACGGCTTCCGTAACTACCTCGGCGACGCCGACGAGCCGGTCGAGGACCTCATGGTCGACAAGGCGGACCTGCTGAACCTGACCGCCAGCGAGATGACCGTTCTGGCCGGCGGTCTGCGCGCGCTCGGCGCGACGTACGGCGATTCCGACCGCGGGGTCTTCACCGACGAGCCCGACGCGCTCACCAACGACTTCTTCGCGAATCTGCTCGACATGGAGTACGAGTGGGACGCGGTCACCGAAGACGAGGACGTCTACGAGATCCGCGACCGCGACACCGGTGAGGTCGCGTGGGAGGCGACGCGCGCCGACCTCATCTTCGGCTCGAACGCGCGACTCCGGACCATCGCGGACGTGTACGCCAGCGACGAGGAGAAGTTCGTCGAGGACTTCGCCGCGACGTGGAGCGAGATCATGAAGCTCGACCGCTTCGATCTCGAGTAACCCGATCGCCGCGCTCCCGGTTTTCTCTCTGACTCTGCCCCCGCCGAACGCGGGCCGGTGGTGCGTCGCTCCGTCGTCGCCCGCCGTTCGAGCCTCTCGCTGTCGGCCGCCGAGTCGTGACTCTCGCTTCGGACCCGGTGACCGGCGCCGATCAAATTCTATATCGCGACATATAATTTATCTTGTCGGCCACGTTCGAATCTCTCCCCGAACCGCGAGTTCGAGGGGGCCCCCGTTTCGGCGTCTCGGGGGCGATCGACCGGCTTTTTTCCCGCCGAGCCCTCGCTGGCGACATGGCCGACGAGTTCGACCCGGAGAAGTTCGAGGACAAGTACGCGCACTACTTCAACGAGCTCCAGCGGGCGTACAAGAACGCGTTCAACCAGATGAACGACCGGTACGACTCGGAGCTGATCCACGGCATCGACCAGACCGTGCTCAACGAGTCGGAGCCGTTCTACGAGGACGGTGAGTTCCGCGTCGAGCTCCCGGAGAACCCGCGCGAGCGCATCCGCGGCGCCGTCGCGGTCGACGACGAGACGTTCGAGGAGACGCTCGAGGAGTACGTCGAGCGGATCGAGTCCGAACTGTACCGGACCCTTGGGGTCGACCGACCGGAGTAGGGGTCCGACGCGGCCCGCGACGGGAGCGGATCCGGCCGAACCAAAGGCATAAGCCCGGTGCCCGCCAACTCGCGAGCATGAGCACGGACACGGCTGACGCGGACAACGAACTCCGCGAGCGGATCACGAACTTCCTGCGGCGCAACTTCCCGCAGATCCAGATGCACGGCGGCAGCGCCGCCATCGCCCACCTCGACCGCGAGAAGGGCGAGGTGACGGTCCAGCTCGGCGGGGCCTGTTCCGGCTGCGGTATCTCCCCGATGACGATCCAGGCGATCAAGTCCCGGATGGTCAAAGAGATCCCCGAGATCGAGACGGTCCACGCCGACACCGGCGCGTCGGCCGGCGCCGACGGCGACCTCGGCGGCACCAGCAGCGGCGGCGGGATGTCTCCCTCCTTCCCCGGGGAGACGACCGACGACGACGGCGACGACGAAGGCCCCCAGGCGCCGTTCTGAACCCGGCCGAACACGCCTTTCCTCTCTTTCCGCTCCGCGAGTCGCAACGCCGTCAGCTACTGAACCGCCTATCTCTGTAGATCCACCGTTTCTACGGTGTAGACGCGTTCTCTCGGCCTTATTGTCGTCTCTCTGACTCTCGCTGTCGTCGCTAGATGTATCACATAACGCTATATCGAATTGAGTCCGCCGTCCTCCTCGGTCCGACTGAAGCCTTTTTCTCCCCGGCCGCCGTGGGGAGTTGCTATGTACCACCGCGAGGTCGAACCAACGGCGGAGTACGTCGCGCGGTTCGAAACGGGGGCCGACTGGCGCGAGGAGATCGAGTCGCTCGCCCGCGAGGAAGACGTCGAGGCCGGCTGGTTCACGGCGCTCGGTGCGGTCCAGGACGCGGACGTCTGGTTCTACGACCAAGACGAGACCGAGTATCGCTCGGTGACGTTCGACGAACCGCTCGAGGTGGCCGCCTGCGTGGGCAACGTCTCGCTGTTGGAGGGCGACGTGTTCGCACACACCCACGCCGTCCTCTCGCGGCCGAGCGGACAGGCGCTCGCGGGGCACCTCGACTCGGCGACGGTCTGGGCCGGCGAGTGTCACCTGCGCGCGTTCGCCGAGCCGCTGGAGCGCTCGCACGACGAGGCGACGGACCTCGACCTGTGGCTGTGACCCGTCGACCGCGCCACCGGACCCCAGAGGCCCGATGAGACCGGACGACGAGCGCTACTTCGCGCGGATCGAAGAGCGGCTCGACGAGGCGTGGGATGTCGCGGAGACGGCCAAAGAGCAGGGCCGGGACCCGGAACCGGAGATCGAGATCCCGATCGCCCGCGACATGGCCGACCGCGTCGAGAACATCCTCGGCATCGACGGCGTCGCCGAGCGCGTCCGCGAGCTGGAGGGCGAGATGTCTCGCGAGGAGGCGGCTCTGGAGCTGGTCACTGACTTCGTCGACGGCAACGTCGGTGACTACGACTCCCGCGAGGGAAAGATCGAGGGGGCGGTCCGGACCGCGGTCGCGCTGCTCACCGAGGGGGTCGTCGCCGCGCCGATCGAGGGGATCGACCGCGTCGAGCTGTTGGAGAACGACGACGGCACGGAGTTCGTCAACGTCTACTACGCCGGTCCGATCCGCTCGGCGGGCGGGACGGCGCAGGCGCTGTCCGTGCTCGTCGCCGACTACGCCCGGTCGCTGCTCGACGTCGACGAGTACAAGCCCCGCGACGTGGAGGTCGAGCGCTACGCCGAGGAGATCGCCCTCTACGACAAGGACACCGGGCTCCAGTACACGCCGAAGGACAAGGAGTCGAAGTTCATCGCCAAGCACATCCCTGTCATGCTCGACGGGGAGGCGACGAGCGACGAGGAGGTCTCGGGGTTCCGCGACCTCGAACGCGTCGACACCAACTCCGCGCGCGGCGGGATGTGCCTCGTCGCCGCCGAGGGGATCGCGCTGAAGGCCCCGAAGATCCAGCGGTACACCCGTGACCTCGAGGAGGTCGACTGGCCGTGGCTCCAGGACCTGATCGACGGGACGATCGGGAAAGACGGGGCGGGCGACGGGGGCGCCGCGGCCGACGAGGACACCGAGAGCGGCACGGGAGACGGTGACGGCGACGCCGAAGCCGACGACGCGGCGGACACCGAGGGAGACGAGAGCGCGGCCGACGACGCGGCCGGACCGCCGCGGGCCGACCCCTCACAGAAGTTCCTCCGCGACCTCATCGCGGGGCGGCCCGTGTTCACCCACCCGAGCGAGGCTGGCGGCTTCCGACTCCGGTACGGCCGGGCGCGCAACCACGGCTTCGCGACCGGCGGCGTCCACCCCGCCACGATGCACATCGTCGACGACTTCCTCGCGGCCGGCACGCAGATCAAGACCGAGCGGCCGGGGAAGGCGCACGGCGTCGTCCCGGTCGACTCCATCGAGGGCCCCACGGTCCGGCTCGCGAACGGCGAGGTCCGCCGGATCGACGACCCCGAGGAGGCGAAGGAGCTCCGCAACGGCGTCGAGAAGGTCCTCGACCTGGGCGAGTACCTCGTCAACTACGGGGAGTTCGTCGAGAACAACCACCCGCTCGCGCCCGCCTCGTACGCCCCCGAGTGGTGGGTCCAGGAGTTCGAGGCGGCCGGCGCCGACGTCCGCGCGCTCCGCGACGACCCGCACGTCGACCTCGAACACCCCGGTGTCGACCGGGCGCTCTCGTGGGCGCGCGAGCACGACTGCCCGCTCCACCCGGAGTACACCTACCTCTGGCACGACGTGTCGGTGGACGCGTTCGCGGCGCTCGCCGACGCGATCGCGGCTGGCGAGGTCGTCGAGGGCGTCCTCGCGATCGAGCGCACGGATCAGGTCCAAGACACGCTGGAGTCGCTGCTGATCGAACACGCGGCGACCCCGGACGCCCTCCGGATCCCGACGTGGCGGCCGCTCGCGCGGTCGCTCGGGATCGACGGCGGCCTCCGGAAGGAGTGGGACCCCGCGGACCTTTCCCCCGCGGCCCGGGAGTACGCCGACGGCGAGAACGCGATCCGCGCGGTCAACGAGGTCGCCCCCTTCGAAGTGCGCGAGCGGGCCCCCACCCGCATCGGTAACCGGATGGGACGCCCCGAGAAGTCGGAGAGCCGCGACCTCTCGCCGGCGGTCCACACCCTCTTCCCGATCAACGAGGCGGGCGGCCCCCAGCGCGACGTCGCCGAGGCCGCGAACGCGATGGACGACACCGGCCGGCGGGGGCGACACGAACTGGAGGTCTCCGACCGCGTCTGCCCGGACTGCGGCGAGCACACCTACGCCGCGCTGTGCCCCGACTGCGAGACGCACACCGAACCGCACTACGAGTGTAACGACTGCGGCACCGTCTGCGAGCCCGACGAGGCCGGCCGCGTCGAGTGCCCGAACTGCGAGTGGGAGGTGACGGCCGCGGGGTATCAGGAGGTCGACGTCAACGACGCGTACCGCACCGCCTTGGAGACGGTCGGCGAGCGCGAGTCCGCCTTCGAGATCCTGAAGGGGGTTCAGGGGCTCACCTCGCGGAACAAGACGCCGGAGCCGATCGAGAAGGGCGTCCTCCGCGCGAAGAACGGCGTCACGTCGTTCAAGGACGGAACGGTCCGGTACGACATGACCGACCTCCCGGTCACCGCGGTCCGGCCCGAGGAGCTCGACGTCACCGCCGACCACTTCCGCGAGCTCGGCTACGAGACCGATATTGACGGCGAGCCGCTGCGCCACGACGACCAGGTGGTCGAACTGCGCGTCCAGGACATCGTCCTCTCGGACGGCGCGGCCGAGCACATGCTCAAGACCGCCGACTTCGTCGACGACCTCCTCGAACAGTTCTACGGGCTCGACCGCTTCTACGAGGTGAACGAGCGCGACGACCTCGTCGGCGAGCTCGTCTTCGGGATGGCTCCCCACACGAGCGCCGCGACTGTCGGGAGAGTGGTGGGTTTCACGTCGGCCGCGGTCGGATACGCACATCCGTACTTTCACGCCGCGAAACGGCGGAACTGCTTCCACCCGGAGACGAAAATCTGGTACGAGGACGAAGCCGGAAAGTGGCACTACGACCCCATCGAGACACTCGTTGAGGACCGACTTGACGCCGAAACGGCTGAAGAGGACGACTTCGGGACGCTTGTCCAGAAACTCGATGACGATGTGTATGTACCGTCCGTAACTGAGGATGGCGAGAAAACGCTCCAACGGGCCGAAGCACTCTCGAAGCATCCTTCGCCTGACCACCTCGTCCGCGTCGAAACAAAGAGTGGACGGGAGCTGACGGTGACGCCCGACCACTCGATGCGTCGGTGGACCGGCGATGGAATCGAGCGCGTGTCGGCCCGAGAGTTAACCACGGAAGATGCGCTCCCTGCGCCGAAACAGATCTCGGTTGACGGGGAAACAGCGACGTTCGACCTGCTCGCGGAATTCCTCGACGCGGACGCCGTTTCGAACGACGACCTGATGATCCGCGGGCTCGGCGAATCTAATCTCAAACAACTCCTCGATGATGCGACAGACGCCGAGAACTACCTGAAGCCTGTTGCGGAACTCCTCGACGTTAGTCAGTCGACGGTGTACAACTGGGTGTCTCGCGACAGCATCTCGGCCGGCGTTCTGATCGAACTGTACGACTGCGACACTGTCGTCGAACGCGTTCCCACCGACGTGACACTTGGAATCCGTCGCGACAGCGCTTCGATTTCGCGTCAGTTCGATGTCGACGAGACGGTCGGCACGATGCTCGGATACTACGCTGCAGAAGGGTTCACCCGGCAGGAGGCTGGGTCATTTTACCAGACGACAATCTGTACGCCGGACGACGTGCCACGCGACGAGATCATTGACGTCTTTGACGACGTATTTGACGTTGAGGCGTTCGAGGAGAACGAATGGAAGATTACTGTTTCCAGTCGCCTCGTCACGACGCTGTTCTCGGATGTTCTTGACGCCGGGAGTCGTGCGGAGACGAAACTAATCCCGGACTGCGTGCTCTCCGCACCGGACTCGATTCTCCGAACGTTCCTCGCGGCGTACTTCTCTGGCGACGGAAGTACGTCTAGCGAACGCGTCGAGGTTCGCGCACATACGGTGAGCGACGACCTACAGTCCGACCTAATCGCAGCCCTCAAGCGGTTCGGTATCGCTACGAAAGTGTATCGCGAGGAGCGTACCCCGAAGACGGGTGCGGTGGCCGAGTTCTACGACGGCGAGCAGTCGTTCGAATCCTGGGTCCTCAAGATCACATCACAGAACGCCGTGCGGTTCGCCGACCGAGTCGGCTTCCATCTCGGCCGCAAGGACGAGACGCTTACTGACGTGCTGGACCGCGTCGATACCCGAACACAGCGACTCTTCGGTGACGGAGGCGACGTTTGGGTTGACGAAGTCGTCTCTGTCGAGATGGTCCAGTCCGACATCGAATTCACATATTGTCTGACTGTTGAGGAGACAAACACGCTCGTCGCGAACGACGTGTACTCCGGTCAGTGTGACGGTGACGAGGACTGCGTGATGCTGCTTATGGACGGACTGCTCAACTTCTCGAAAGAATTTCTGCCCGATCAGCGCGGCGGGCGGATGGACGCGCCGCTGGTGATGTCCTCGCGAATCGACCCCTCCGAGATCGACGACGAGGCGCACAACGTCGACATCGTGCGGGAGTACCCCAAAGAGCTGTACGAGGCGTCCCGAGAGATGGCCGACCCGGAGGCGGTCGAGGAGCTGATCCAGATCGGCGAGGACACGCTCGGCACCGACGACGAGTACCACGGGTTCGACCACACCCACGACACCACCGACATCGCGATGGGACCGGACCTCTCGGCGTACAAGACGCTCGGCGACATGATGGAGAAGATGGACGCCCAGCTGGAGCTGGCCCGGAAGCTCCGCGCGGTCGACGAGACCGACGTGGCGGAGCGGGTGATCGAGTACCACTTCCTGCCGGACATCATCGGGAACCTCCGGGCGTTCTCGCGGCAGGAAACGCGCTGTCTCGACTGCGGCGAAAAGTACCGGCGGATGCCGCTGACGGGCGAGTGCCGCGAGTGCGGCGGCCGCGTGAACCTCACCGTCCACGAGGGGTCGGTGAGCAAGTACGTTGACACCGCCATCGAGGTGGCGGAGCGGTTCGACTGCCGGCCCTACACGAAACAGCGGCTGAAGGTGTTAGACCAGTCGTTAGAGTCGATCTTCGAGGACGACACGAACAAGCAGTCCGGCATCGCGGACTTCATGTGAGGTGGGGGGAGCGGCCGCGGGTCGAGCGGGCCTCACCGCGCCGGACCCTCGGGGTTCAGTCGCCGCGCGCTTCCTCGACCACCCGCGTGAACTCGCGGGCGGTCTCGGTGATGACCTCGTAGTCGCCGCGCTCGGCGGCGTCGTAGTCGACGAGCGCGCCGCCCGCGCCGACCGCGAACGCGCCCGCCTCGACGTACTCCGCGGCGTTGTCCGGGCTGACGCCGCCGGTCGGCATCATCGGAATCTGGCCGAGCGGCCCCTTCATCGCGCCGAGGTGGGCCGGCCCGACCGTCTTCGCGGGGAACACCTTCACGAAGTCGGCGCCCGCCTCGTAGCCGCGGACCGCCTCCGTCGGCGTCATCACGCCGGGTGCGCTGACCGCGCCGTAGCGGTTACACGTCTCGATGACGTCCTCGTGGAGGCTCGGCGAGACGACGAACTCGGCGCCCGCCATCAGCGTCGTCCGGGCCGTCTCGCTGTCGAGGACGGTACCGGTGCCGACGACGACCTCGTCGTCGAAGGAGGCGGTCACCTCGTCGATGAGGTCCGCGACGTTCGGCGTGTCGGCGGTGATCTCGACGGCGGTGACGCCGCCTTCGCGGAGCGCCTCCGCGATCTCGATGAGTTGGTCGGCGGGCACCCCGCGGAGCACCGCGACGACGCCGCTGTCGACGAGCCGTGAGAGCGTCTCGTTCATACTCACCGTTTCCCGAGTCGGCCCTTAAAACCGCGCCGATGCCCGCTCCGCTGGGGTCTCGACCCGGGCGCCCGCGGCGGTCGTTCCGTGACACTGTGCGACACGAAATCGCCGGGGATCGGGGGTGATCCCCGGCGAATCGGCCGCGACGAAACACTACCCTTTTGACCCTCCTTTCGGTAACACTCGGTATAATGGGCCGACGCAAGAAGATCGTTCAGGAATGTGAGCGGCTGATGGACAACCCGGAGCACATCCGGAACATCGCCATCGCCGCCCACGTCGACCACGGGAAGACGACGCTGTCTGACAACCTGCTGGCGGGCGCCGGGATGATCTCCGAGGACACCGCGGGCGAGCAGCTCGCGATGGACACGAAGGAGGACGAGCAGGAGCGCGGGATCACCATCGACGCGGCGAACGTCTCGATGACCCACGAGTACGAGGACACCAACCACCTCATCAACCTCATCGACACCCCGGGCCACGTGGACTTCGGGGGCGACGTCACTCGCGCGATGCGCGCGGTCGACGGCGCGCTGGTGGTCGTCGACGCCGTCGAGGGCGCGATGCCCCAGACGGAGACGGTGCTCCGACAGGCGCTCCGCGAGGGCGTGAAGCCGACGCTGTTCATCAACAAGGTCGACCGCCTCATCTCGGAGCTCCAGGAGGGGCCCCAGGAGATGCAAGAGCGGCTGATGTCGGTCATCGCCGACGTCAACGAGCTCATCCGCGGGATGGCCGAGAACATGGACGACATCCCCGAGGACTGGACCGTCTCCGTCGAGGACGGCACGGTCGGCTTCGGCTCCGCGCTGTACAAGTGGGGCGTCTCGATGCCCTCGATGCAGCGGACCGGCATGGACTTCGGCGACATCATGGAGCTCGAACAGAACGACAAGCGGCAGGAGCTCCACGAGCGGACGCCGCTGTCTGACGTCGTGCTCGACATGGTCTGCGAACACTTCCCGAACCCGGTCGACGCGCAGCCCCGCCGCGTCCCGCGCATCTGGCGCGGTGACCCGGACACCGAGCTGGCCGAGGGGATGCAGCTGGTCGACGAGGACGGCGACGTCGTCTTCATGGTCACCGACATCTCCATGGACCCGCACGCGGGCGAGATCGCGACTGGCCGCGTCTTCTCCGGCACGCTGGAGAAGGGCCAGGAGCTGTACGTCTCCGGCACGGCCGGGAAGAACCGCATCCAGAGCGTGGGGCTCTTCATGGGGTCCGAACGCGAGGAGGTGGACCGTGTCCCGGCGGGGAACATCGCGTCCGTCACCGGACTGCGTGACGCCATCGCCGGCTCCACCGTCTCCTCGGTTGAGATGACGCCGTTCGAGTCGATCGAACACATCTCCGAGCCGGTCATCACGAAGTCCGTCGAGGCGCAGAACATGGACGACCTGCCGAAGCTCATCGAGACGCTCCAGCAGGTCGCCAAGGAGGACCCGACGATCCAGATCGAGATCAACGAGGACACCGGGGAGCACCTGATCAGCGGGCAGGGTGAGCTCCACCTCGAAGTGATCACCCAGCGGATTCGCGACAACCAGGGCATCCCGGTCATCACCGGCGAACCGATCGTCGTGTTCCGCGAGCAGCCCCAGGAGTCCTCTCGCGAGGTCGAGGGGCAGTCGCCGAACCGCCACAACAAGTTCTACATCACCGTCGAGCCGATGGACCAGGAGATCGTCGACGCCATCCAGCTCGGCGAGGTCTCGATGGACATGCCCGAACTGGAGCGCCGCGAGGCGCTACAGGAGGCCGGCATGGACAAGGACACCTCCCAGAACGTCGAGGACATCCACCGGACCAACATCCTCATCGACGACACGAAGGGGATCCAGCACCTCAACGAGACGATGGAGCTCGTCTTGGAGGGGCTTCAGGAGGCGCTCGACGACGGTCCGCTGGCCGCCGAGCCGGTCCAGGGGTCGCTGTTCCGACTCCACGACGCGAAGCTCCACGAGGACACCATCCACCGCGGTCCGGCGCAGGTCATCCCGGCGGTCCGCGACGCGGTCCACCGCTCGCTGATCGACGGCGAGGTCCGCCTGCTCGAACCGATCCAGGACGTCCGGATCGACGTGCCCAGCGAACACATGGGCGCGGCCTCCGGCGAGATCCAGGGTCGTCGCGGCCGCGTCGACGACATGTACCAGGAGGGCGACCTCATGGTCGTCGAGGGCATCGCGCCCGTCGAGGAGATGATCGGGTTCTCCTCCGACATCCGCTCGGCCACCGAGGGCCGCGCCTCGTGGAACACCGAGAACGCGGGCTTCCGCGTCCTCGTCGATAATCTCCAGCGCGAGAAGATCATGGAGATCCGCGAGCGCAAGGGGATGAAGCTCGAACTGCCGCAGTCGATCGACTACTTCTAAGTCGACGACGCGGTCCGCGGTCTCTGCGGTCAACTTCTCTCTCGCGTCTTCCGCCTGAGAGCCCCGACGCCGTCGATCGCGGCAGACCCTCCCGAACCGTGCGCCGCGTTGACAGGCACGGAAGCGAGGCAACGCCTGCCAGCGCCGAAGGCTTATACCGGATCGTCCGACTCCGTTCGGGTATGCAGACGGGCACGACTCCCCCCCGGCGCACCGCGACGGAGCCACCGAGCGACCGCTCCACGTCGGGGACAGGAGCGCGTCCGCGGACGAGCGATCCGGACTCGACCGGCCGCGATGAAGCCGGGCGCGGCGCGGCGCCGGAGGTGGCGCCGTGAGCGACCGTCGCGACGGGGCGCCGGAGGCCGCGCTCGACGCGGAGGCGGGCGTCGACGAGCCCGACTCGGGAGCGTCGCCCGACGGCGGCCACGCCTCGACGGCGGTCTCGACGCACACGGTCCGGCTGGAGTTGGTCGACGAGCCCGGGCAGCTGCTCGCCGCGCTCCACCCGATCGCCGACAACGGCGGGAACCTCCTGTCGATCTACCACGAGCGCGGGAACAAGACGCCCCGCGGCCGGATCCCGGTCGAGGTCGACTTCGAGGCGACGCCGGACCGGTTCGAGGAGATTGTCGACGCGCTCCGTAGCGAGGGCGTGAACGTGATGCAGGCCGGCACGGAGCGGTACACCGAGGAGGTGACGCTGCTCCTCTTCGGCCACCTCATCGACACCGACCTCTCCGACACGCTCTCGAGCATTGAGGCCTGCGAGTCGGCGTCGGTCGCCGACGTGTCGCTCGCGGCCCCGCAGGGCACCGAGGAGGTGTCGAGCGCGCGGCTCCGGCTCGAAGCCCGGGCCGGCGAGACGGACGCGGCGCTCGCCGCGGTCCGCGACCTCGCCGCGGAGAAGGACCTCCGCGTCGTTGAGCCACTCACGGGGGTGGAGGCGTGAGGCTCGCCGTGATCGGTGCGGGCGCCGTCGGGCGCTCCGTCGTCGAGCTGGCGGGCGAACACGGCCACGAGGTCGTCGCGGTCGCCGACTCGTCGACCGCGGTCGTCGCGGACGGGACGGGCGGTTCCGGCGGAGAGGCCGTCGGCGTCGACCCCGACGCGGTCGTGGCGCGGAAGGCGGAACGGGGGATCGTCGGCGACGACGACCCGGCAGACGCGCTGGCGGCCGACTACGACGTCCTCGTGGAGGCGACGCCGACGACGCTCGGCGACGCCGAGCCGGGCTTCTCGCACGTGACGACCGCCTTAGAGCGCGACCGCCACGCGGTCCTCGCGAACAAGGGCCCCGTCGCGGAGCGGTACGGCGACCTACGGGCGGCCGTCGGCGACAGCGACGGCGAGATCCGGTTCGAGGCGACCGTGGGTGGCGCGATCCCCGCAGTGTCGACGGTCGAGGACATCGAGCCCGGCCACGTCACGGCGGTCCGGGGCGTGCTCAACGGGACGGCGAACTTCATCCTGACGCGGATGGCCGCCGAGGGGCTGGACTACGACCACGTGCTCGCGGAGGCGCAGGACCTCGGCGTCGCGGAGGCGGACCCCTCCTTCGACGTGGACGGCACCGACGCGGCGCTGAAGTGCGTCATCCTCGCGAACGTGCTCTCGTTCGGCGCGGTCGACGACCCCGCCGACGCCCGGGAGTTCACGCTCGAAGACGCCGACGTCTCGGGGATCCGCGACGTGCCCGGCTCCGCGCTCCGCCTCGCGGCCGAGGACGGGCGGACGGTCCGGCTGATCGGCGAGGCGACGGGCGAGACCGTCCGCGTCGCGCCGCGGCTCGTCCCCGAGAACGGCACGCTCGCGGTCTCGGGGACGCAGAACATCGTCCAGATCGAGACCTCCCACGCCGGCCGGCTCAACATCTCCGGCCGCGGCGCGGGCGGCCCCGAGACCGCGAGCGCGGTCCTCGGCGACGTGGGCCGGCTGGAGTAGCCGACGCCCGACTCGCCCACCGACGGTCTCCGTGCGGCCGTGTGGCGTGCCCCGGGTTGTCGAGAATCGCAAGACGGCGGCACGATACTCTGTGGCCCGTATCGAAACCGTTTTAGTGGAATCAACCGAAACTTACTCACAGAGCGCCTTAGCGCGTGATTACCCCATGAGTGACAAACCGCACCAGAACCTGGCCATTATCGGCCACGTCGACCACGGCAAGAGTACGCTCGTGGGTCGCCTCCTCTTCGAGACGGGGAGCGTCCCCGAGCACGTAATCGAGCAGCACCGCGAGGAAGCCGAAGAGAAGGGCAAGGGCGGCTTCGAGTTCGCCTACGTGATGGACAACCTCGCCGAGGAGCGCGAGCGCGGCGTCACGATCGACATCGCCCACCAGGAGTTCGACACCGACGAGTACTACTTCACCATCGTCGACTGTCCGGGCCACCGTGACTTCGTGAAGAATATGATCACGGGCGCCTCGCAGGCCGACAACGCGGTGCTCGTCGTCGCGGCCGACGACGGTGTCGCGCCCCAGACCCGCGAGCACGTGTTCCTGGCCCGCACGCTCGGGATCAACGAGCTCATCATCGGCGTCAACAAGATGGACCTCGTCGACTACAGCGAGGACTCCTACAAGGAGGTCATCAGCGAGGTCGAGGACCTGCTCAACCAGGTCCGCTTCGCGACCGACGACACCACGTTCGTGCCGATCTCGGCCTTCGAGGGCGACAACGTCGCCGAAGCGTCCGAGAACACCTCGTGGTACGACGGCCCCACCCTGCTGGAGTCGCTCAACGACCTGCCGGAGGCCGAGCCGCCGACGGACGCGCCGCTCCGCCTGCCGATCCAGGACGTGTACACCATCTCCGGTATCGGGACCGTCCCCGTGGGACGCGTCGAGACCGGGATCCTCAACACCGGCGACAACGTCTCCTTCCAGCCGTCCGACGTGGGCGGCGAGGTGAAGACGGTCGAGATGCACCACGAAGAGGTGCCCAAGGCCGAGCCCGGCGACAACGTCGGATTCAACGTCCGCGGCATCGGCAAGGACGACATCCGCCGCGGCGACGTCTGTGGCCCGGCCGACGACCCGCCGAGCGTCGCCGAGACGTTCCAGGCCCAAGTCGTCGTCATGCAGCACCCGTCGGTCATCACGGCCGGCTACACCCCGGTCTTCCACGCCCACACGGCGCAGGTCGCCTGTACGATCGAGTCCATCGATCAGAAGATCGACCCCTCGTCCGGTGAGGTCGCCGAGGAGAACCCGGACTTCATCAAGTCCGGCGACGCGGCGGTCGTCACCGTGCGTCCCCAGAAGCCGCTCAGCATCGAGCCGTCCGGCGAGATCCCGGAACTCGGCAGCTTCGCCATCCGCGACATGGGTCAGACCATCGCGGCCGGCAAGGTGCTGGACGTCAACGAGCGATAATCGATGCAGCAGGCACGCGTCCGCCTCGCCGGCACGAGCCCCGAGGACCTCGACGACATCTGCGACGACGTCCGCGAGATCGCGGACTCGACGGGAGTCGCCCTGTCGGGCCCGATCCCGCTGCCGACGAAGACGCTCGAGATCCCGTCGCGCAAGTCCCCGGACGGTGAGGGGACGGCGACGTGGGAGCACTGGGAGATGCGCGTCCACAAGCGTCTGATCGACATCGACGCCGACGAACGCGCGCTCCGCCAGCTCATGCGCGTCCAAGTGCCGAACGACGTCAGCATCGAGATCGTTCTCGAAGACTGAGCGCTAGGGCGTTTCTCTTTCACCCCTTTCGTTTTTCACATCGCCTAGCCTCGGCGCCGTCGATCGCGGCCCGCGCCCACCGTCCGGTCCGGTTCCGGTCACCGCGCGTCGAGCAGGCCGACGCGTCCGGCGACGAGCCCGCAGAACGCCCCGGTCGCGTGCGCGATCAGCGCGACGCCCGGCGCGGCCGTCGTCGCGGTGAGGACGACGGCGACGAGCCCGAACAGGACCAGTTGGACTCGCGGCGAGAGGCGCAGGCGGTCGAACAGCGTCTCGCTCACGACGTTTCCCGCGAGGAGGTAGCCGCCGAGCGCGAACACCGCGCCGCTGATCCCCAACACGGCGACCGGCGGGCCGAGTAGGCTCCCGAGGGTCACCTGCGCGAGGCCCGCGAGCGCGCCCGTCGTGACCACGAACGCGTGGAAGCGGGCGCGGGTCGTCCGGCGCTCGACCAGGGGCCCGACGAGCAGTAGCGCGAGGGCGTTCGCCAGCAGGTGGCCGACGGAGCCGTGCGCGTACACGCTCGTGACGAGCGTCCAGGGAGCGACGGCGACGGGGGTCGACAGCGCGAACAGTCCGGCGAGGCCGACGACGCCGAGGAGGGCCTGCGCGGCGCCGACGAGGAGGGCGACGCCGAGCGTTTCGAGAGTGGCGCGCATCGGCCGGGCGTTGGGCCCGGGCGGTGAAAAGGCTGTGCGGCCCGGTCGCTCGCGGCCCGTCCGCGGTGCGGCTCAGATGACGTCGTCGGGGTCGTGGGCGCGGGCCATCCGCGTCGCCTCGGCGGCGTAGCGCTCGCGGTCGTCGGGGTCGTCGACGGCGCCGACGTTCGACGGCGCCGCGTCGACGGCGGCCGTGGTGTCGCGCACGTCCGTGAAGGAGGTGAGCGCGCGCTCCTTGCGGAAGTAGCGCTCGCCGTCCGGCGTCGCGTACGTGAGGATCACCATGTTCTGCTCGTCGTCGGAGTACGTGCGCTCGACGAGCCACATCCGCACGTCCTCGGTCGCAGCGCCGGCGTCTGCCTCGTTCGCGCTCATGCGTAGTTGTTCGATTCCCGCGAACAAACGTGTTGCGTCGCGCCGGGTCCGGCCCGCCCCGCCGGTTCGCCTCCGCGAACCGCCAGCGTTATGTTCTTTAGGGCGACCTAAATAATCGTATGAGACCGCGAACCGCCGCCGCTCGACTCCGCGAACGCCTCTCCCGGCTCCGAGCGCGCGTCCCTCGGGGGTCGCTCGCGGTCGCGGGAACCGTCCTCGTCCTCGCGATCGGCGGCGCGGTGTTGACGCGGACCCTCGACCTCGCCGCCGTCGTCGACGCGGTCGCGACCGCGGACCCGGTCTATGTCGCCGCCGCGCTCGTCGCGTACCTGTCGTCGTGGCCCGTCCGCGGCCGGCGGTACGGCGACGTGCTCGGGCCGATGGGACACCGGTGTCGCACGGCGTTCCTCACGGCGACCGTGTTCGCGAGCCAGACCGCGAACCTGATCGTCCCCGCCCGGGCTGGCGACGGGGTGCGCGCGTACCTGCTGAACGACCGCCGTGAGGTCCCCTACGCTACCGGCGTCGCATCGCTGGCGGTCGAGCGCGCCTTCGACCTGATCGCGCTCGGCGCGCTCGGCGGCGCCGCGCTCGCCGTCCGCCTCGCCGGGGGGCGGGTCGTCGCGCCCGACGGCTCCGGTCGGGTGCTCGTCGTCGCCGGGGGCACTGCGATCGCGGCCGCGCTGCTCTCGGCGCTCACCGTCGTTGTCGCTCGGAGCGACCGGCAGTTCGGTCCGGCCCTCCGCGATCGCGCTGCGGGGTCCCGGCTCGCCCGGGCCGTCGACGCGACGGTCCGGTTCGGCGCCGCCGTCCGCGTCGTCGCCGCGGACGCGGGCGCGCTCGTTCGGGTGTCGCTCGCGAGCGGCGTCGTGTGGGCGCTCGACGTCGCGACCGCTGTTTTCGTCCTCGCGGCGCTCGTGGGCGGGTTCGGCGGGCCCGTCGATCCGGTCGCGCTCGCCGTCGTCGGGACGCTTGCCGTCTCGGTCGGGAACCTCGCGAAGGTGCTGCCGCTCTCGCAGGGCGGGATCGGGCTGTACGAGGCGGCGTTCACCGGGATCGTCGTCGCCGCGACGCCGATCTCCGCCGAGGTCGCGCTCGCCGCGGCGGCCCTCGACCACGCGCTGAAGAACGCCGTCACGCTCGCCGGCGGCGGCGCCGTCGCGGCCGCGTTCGACCTGTCGCCGACGCGCGCTCCCGACGAGTCGGAGCGGGAACCCGACGCGACCGCGACGCAGCCGACGACGGACCGCTAAACTTTTAGGCCAGCCTAAAAACTAACGCGTATGACGGCTACCGCCCCGAGCGGCGACGGCTCGGATATCTGCGTCATCGTTCCGACGATCAGGGAGTACGAGTGCCTCCGCGCGTACGTCGCCAACGCCCGCGAGCACGGGTTCGACGTCTCGCGGCTCCACTTCGTCCTCGTCACCGAGGACTTCTGCGAGACCGACGAGATGCGCGCGATGCTCGACGACCTCGACGTCTCCGGCGAGGTGTTCGACGGCAGCCGCCGCGAGGAGTGGTACGAGGCCAACGGCGTCGCGGAGTACGGCCACGTCGTCCCGGCGGCGAGCCACGCCGAGACGAGCTTCGGCCTGCTGTACATGTGGGCCGACGAGTCGTTCGACTACGGCGTCTTCATCGACGACGACACGCTCCCGCACGACGACGTCGACTACTTCGGTCGACACATGGCGAACCTCGCGTTCGAGGGGGAGGTCGAGCGCGTCAGCTCCGACGAGGACTGGGTGAACGTCCTCTACGACAACGCCGACGAGCACGGCCTCTACCCGCGCGGCTACCCGTACTCGGCGATGGGCGAGACCGTCGAGACCGACGCGGTCGACGTCGAGGCCGGTGAGGTCGTCGCCTCGCAGGGGCTATGGACGAACGTCCCCGACCTCGACGCGGTCCGGATCCTGATGGACGGCGACCTGGAGGGTCAGGCGCAGACGCGGACGACCGCCGACGACTTCGGCGACGACTTCGTCGCCGCGCGCGGCAACTACCTCACCGTCTGCTCGATGAACCTCGCGTTCCGCCGCGAGGTGATCCCGGCGTTCTACCAGCTGCCGATGGACGACAACGAGTGGGACGTGGGGCGGTTCGACGACATCTGGTCGGGGCTGTTCTTAAAGCGCGCCTGCGACGTGCTCGGCAAGCGCATCTACAACGGCGACCCGCTCTGTGAACACAACAAGGCCCCGCGCTCGACGTTCGACGACCTCGCGAACGAGGTGGCCGGGCTGGAGCTGAACGAGCACGTCTGGGAGGCCGTCGACGAGGCGGGCGCCGACGCCGACTCGTACGCGGCGGTCTTCGACGCGATGGCCGACGCGCTCGCCGAGGGCGACTTCGACGAGTGGAACAACGGCGCGTTCCTCAACCACTGCGGCGAGTACATGCGCGACTGGCTCGACTGCCTCGACGCGATCCGGCGGACGCCGGCGCCCGCGGACGACTGAACCGACACGACTAAAACCATTTAGGCAAGCCTAAAACACATGACGACCCACGAATCCGACGCACGAGACGGGCGCGACGTTCGACGGCGGAAGTTCCTCGCGGCGGCCGGCGCGGTCGGCGTCGCGGGGGTCGCCGGCTGTACGGGGAGCAACGATCAAGACGGTTCCGACGGCGGCGACGGCGGACCGGCGATCGGGCAGATCGGTTCCGGTCGCGCCGGGCGCGACGCCCCCGGCGGGACGCCGATGGCGGAGATGCCGGCGCTGGAGGGCGAACTCACCGTCTACTCCGGCCGCGGCGAGTTCCTCGTCGGCGACCTCGTCGGCTACATCGACGACCTGTACGACGACCTCGACCTGACCGTTCGGTACAACAGCTCGACCGACCACGTGAACGCGATCATCAACGAGGGCGAGGGGTCGCCGGCCGACGTGTTCTACTCGGTGAACGCTGGCTCGCTCGGCGCGCTCGCCGACGCGGGACGCACGCAGGCGCTCCCCGACGACGTGACCGGGAAGGTCCGCGGGGAGTTCCACACCGAACAGTGGGTCGGCACCTCCGGGCGCGCCCGGACGGTCCCGTACAACACCGAGTCGGTCTCCGAAGACGGGCTCCCGGACGACATCATGGCGTACCCCGACGAGTTCGAGGGCGACCTCGGCTGGGCGCCATCGTACGGCTCCGCGCAGGCGTTCGTCACCGCGATGCGGCTGCTGGAGGGCGAGGAGGCCACCCGCGAGTGGCTCGAAGCGATGGTCGAGCGCGGCGCCGCGACGTACCCGGACGAGTTCCGCGCGTGTCAGGAGATCGCCGACGGCGAGATCGACGCCGCGTTCACCAATCACTACTACATCCAGCGCGTGCTCGACGGGAACCCGGAGGCCCCGATCGCGACCTCCTTCACGCAGGGCGACGCGGGCGCGGTGTTCAACGTCGCGGGCGCCGCGGTCGTCGACACCGCGTCGAACGCTGACCTCGCCGCGAACTTTGTCCGCCACCTGCTGTCGGCGGAGGCGCAGGACTACTTCGCGCGCTCCACCTTCGAGTACCCGCTGATTCCGGAGGTCGAGCCGATCGGCGACCTCCCGACGATCGACGAGCTCGACGTCCCGGACATCGACCTCTCGGAGCTGTCCAACCTCGAACCGACGATCGACCTCATGCGCGACGCCGGCGTCCAGATCTGAGCCGCCGCCTCGCCCCCGCGTCGCGTCGCGCGCCCGTCACGCTCACAGCCTCACTCCACCGACCGTGTCAGTTCTCCCACCGTCGCTCCGTCCCCGCCGGCTCCTCGTCCGCCTCCGCCAGCGGCTCGAACGCGCCGACCGGGTGAGCCTCGCCGCGGCGCTCGTCGCCGTCGCCGCCGGCGCCCTGACGTTCGCGGTCGCCGTCACCGTCTTCTCGCACCACTCGGCGAACCACGACGAGGGCGTCTACCTCACGCAGGCCGCCCTCCTCCTCGACGGTCAGTTGGCGTTCCACGCCGGCTCGCTCGCCGACGCCGTCCACCCGTGGTTCTTCATCGAGGACGGCGGGCGGCTCTACCCGAAGTACAACCCCGTTCCCGCGGCGACGTTCGCCGTCTCGATGGCCCTGTTCGGCGAGCCGCGCGTGACTCTCGCGGTCGTCGCCGCCGGGAACGCCGCTCTGGTGTACCTGCTCGGCTCCGCGGCCGTCGGTCGCCGGGCGGGCCTCGCCGCGGCCGTCCTCTTCGCCGCGTCGCCGATGGCGATCGCGACCTCCTCGGCGTTCCTTCCGTACGCGCCGACGACGCTCTTCAACCTGGTCTTCGCGGTCGCGTACCTCCGGAGCGTCCGGGACGAGTCCCTCAGGGCCGCGGGCGTCGCGGGCCTCGCGATCGGGGTCGCCTTCTTCGCGCGGCCGTACACGGCGGTGCTGTTCGCCGCCCCGTTCATCTGTCACGCGCTGTGGCGCGTCGCGTCGGCGACCCGGCGGTTCGGCGCCGAGTCCGCGGCGTCGACGCCGCGCGCGTTGGTCGACGCCGGCGTCCGCGGGCTCCCCGACCCGGTCCGCCGCCACGGGCTGACGGCGCTGTTCGGTACCCTGTTCGTCGGCGTCACGCTCGCGTACAACGCCCGGATGACGGGGTCCCCGCTCGTGTTCCCGTACCAGGTGTTCGCGCCGATGGACGGCCCCGGCTTCGGCGAGCGCCGGATCCTCGGCCACTCGGTCGACTACACGCTCGGGCTGGCGCTGGAGTCGAACGGGTACGCGCTCCGGGAGATCGCGACCCGCTGGTTCGCCGCCGGCCCGCTCGGAACGCTCGCGGCGCTCGTCGGCGGCGCGGTCGCGCTCCGCGGGTGGCGCGCGACCGGCGATCCGCGCGGACTCCTCTACGACCGGGCGGCCGACGACGCGTCCGGTACGCCCGGGTTCCGACGGACAGCGACGGCGCTGCTCGTCGGCGTCGCCGTCTCTGTCGTCGTCGGGAACCTCTACTTCTGGGGGACGCACAACGCGCTCGCCGACCTCTCGGACCCGACCGACGGGCTCGCGTCGCTGTTCGGCCCGTTCTATCACTTCGACCTGCTCGTCCCGCTGTCGGTGTTCGGCGGGCTGGCCGTCGCCGCCGCCGCCCGGGCGCTGTCCGCGGCCCGCGACCGGCTCGTCTCCCGCGGCGCCTCGGGGACGGTCGCCCGCGTGGCGCTCGCGGTCGTCGTCGCGAGCGCGGTCGTCGTCGCGGGCGTGGCCGCGGTCGACGCGGCCGCGGATCCGATCGAGCGGAACGCCGCGGTCGACGCGAAACACGAGGCCGCGTACGCGCCGTTCGACGAGACGACCTTCGAGGACGGGCTCGTCTTCGTGCCGACGCCGTACGGCGAGTGGCAGAACCACCCGTTCCAGTACCTCCGGAACGGGCCGGGGCTCGACGGCGAGGTCGTGTACGCGCTCGACCGCGACCCGGTCGAGAACTTCGCGGTGCTGGACGCGTACCCGGACCGCACCCTGTACCGCTACGGCTATCAGGGGGTCTGGACCGCGGATCCGGAGACCCGCGTCACGCCGAAGCTGGAACCGCTCGACCGGCGCACTGGCGCTCGGATCGACGCCGAGACGACCGTCGGCGTGCCGGACCGCGTCGCCCGCGCGCAGGTCCGCGTCGACCCGCGACGGGGCGCTCCGGGCGGTCCGGACCACGTCTCCTACACGGTGAGCGATCTCGGCGACTCGCTCGCGGTCGACTGGGTGGTGACGCCCGAGGGCGTCCGGTTGCCCGGCGCGGCGGCCGCGGGCAACCCCGAGGCGGGCGACCCCGTGCCGTTCGACCCCGAAGGCGACGCGGTCGCCGTGACCGTGACGCTCGTCGACCCCGCCGGCGCGACGTTCACCTACCGGCAGGAGGTGACGGTTCGGGTGACGGAGGGCAGCGAGGCGGGAGCCAGCGGCGAGCGTGTCGAGGTCGTCTGGCCGCCCGAGCGCTCGACCTGTCGGCTCGTCACGGCGTGCGGGACTGAGGGGACGTACCTCCCCGACGAGCCCGACGCCCACCCCGAGTGGGTCGTCTTCGAGACGGCCGCCGAGGCGAGCGACTAATACGTCGATATCTCACACGCAGTTGCTGGTGGATCGGTGGTGACAACCTCCAAAGCCCCAGCCGCGAGGCCGCGGTACGCTCGTTGCGCTCCTGTGTCGCTCCGCTCGCTGCGGTGCTTACGTCGCCTACCGCGGCCTCGGGGCTATCCCTTTGAGTCCCGCCCCTCACAGCACGGTCGCGTTAAGTTAGAGGATGAGGCGCTCGACTTCAGAGTGTCTATGGCCGAAACCGAGCGCCTCAGCAAACGTATCGCGTGGATTGACTTGTCGTTTGTGGAGCGAGATCGAACGCCGCGATGGG
>NZ_SGTV01000119.1:0-489 GCF_005435035.1 Halorubrum sp. SD690R
ATTTCTGTAGCGGCAGGTGTATGCACCGCAGACAGAGATCATCAGGTGATAGTCCGGACATCGACCGACGTATTGTGGACAACAGCGCGGCTGATGCCAGTACACTGATAGGTATGCGGTTCCGAGTGGGCCGACCAGTGCGATAGTTCCTCCTCGAACAGCCGGTGCCACGCATCCGGATACGCAGTCCTCGAGACGTTGACTGAGACGGTTGTTGCGGAAGGCGACTTGCCAGCCCGTGGCGAAACAAGTGTTTTGTTCTGGATAGTGGTCTCGATCGTGACGCGGCTCGACGATGAGAAATCCGTCTGTCCGTCAAGCGAAAGGACAGAAAGGTAGACACTGCCACTATCGGGAGTACACCGAAAGCTAGGTTTCCGTGAGACAACTAGGCCCTCCTCCTGAACCCGGTACACAGCACCGCTGGTGTAGACAATATCAGTTCCCGAATCGGTTTCCCGGATGAACGCTCCGGTGGAAATGTTCGTT
>NZ_SGTV01000120.1:0-488 GCF_005435035.1 Halorubrum sp. SD690R
CAACACACCAGGAAAATTGTAGCGGCAGACGACTGGTGGCTTGTCCGCGATACACTCCGCGGGCCTGACACTGAGACCGAGCCATGCATTTCTCGTCTCCATTTCCACCCGGATATTGCCGTCACAATCGACGAGTCTGGGACAATACGGGCATCTCACCGGTCAGTGGCCGATGATGATCCGCCCTTGCTGAGCGTTCACCCACTGGGTACAAACGACGTTCGCACTACTACAACCGAATACTTCCCCGAATTTGGCGTCGCTCAGGAGCGACAGACCGCGGAGTTACGAGTCGGTCCGAAGTCAGGAACAACAGCTCTGGGTTATCTTCTTGCCCCAAGCGGCAGCGATGGGAATAGATATGACTCCTCTATTGAAAGTGAGGAATAATCGCCTGCGGGCTAAAACCGCTACCCCCTCGGATAAGGACGGTTTGGACATTCCAGCTGATGAGTAATCCGGCGTTTGGGATTGTAGCCGCAACTCAT
>NZ_SGTV01000121.1:0-484 GCF_005435035.1 Halorubrum sp. SD690R
GCGGTACCCGCCGCCGGGGGTGCCGTCGTCGTGCCACGCGAACTGGATGTTACGGCCGCCCTGGATCCCTAAGTCGCGGATCACTTCGAGCGCCGCGTCCCGCATCTCCTGGTGACCGTCGTCGGGGATCACCTGCGACGGCGTGACGACCGTCGACTCGCCGGTGTGGATCCCCATCGGGTCGATGTTCTCCATGTTACAGATGATGATACAGGAGTCGTCGGCGTCCCGCATCACCTCGTACTCTAACTCGACCCAGCCCGCGATGGACTCCGTGATCAGCACCTCGCTGTTGCGCGAGAGCCGCAGCCCCTTCCGGACGCGCTCGACCAGCTCCTCGAACTCGTCGACGACGCCGGAGCCGGAGCCGCCGAGGGTGTAGGTCGTCCGCGCGATGACTGGGAGGCCGCCCACCGCGTCGACCGCCTCCCGGACGCGCTCGCGGAAGGCCGCCTCGTCGAAGTCGGTGACCGACTCGTCGTCG
>NZ_SGTV01000122.1:0-483 GCF_005435035.1 Halorubrum sp. SD690R
ACGCTGACACACTCCTCAGCATTACCCAAATCGCTGAACTCCTCTCACCGTGTTACACGACGCTTCACGACCAGCTCAGAGAGTTTGAAACCGCGTTCTGTCGGGGATTTCCGACTGTCTGGGAGCGATCTCCCAGACAGTCGATGGGCCAACACAGGTCGATGAAACACAGCAGGTGTGTTCGGGCTTCAAAGGCCAAGATCCGCCGCGGGAGGGACTCAACCGCGGCGGGTCGCCCGAGGGTGGACGTACCCGCTGGACAGGGAATCAGGGTGACGAACTGACGCTCGTCGCGGCGTGCCGCGACGTGCTTCGCGTGGTCTCAGCTCAGGAAGGAAGCGGCTATGAAGATGATCTTGGGCCAGTTATCGAGGAAGCAGACGACCTCTCCCAGCCGCTGGGAGAGGTCTGGACCGATGGACTGCCAGCTTACCGAGGCATGGAGCACGATCACCAATACGTTGTCCACGACGAGAGGTACGT
>NZ_SGTV01000123.1:0-482 GCF_005435035.1 Halorubrum sp. SD690R
TAACTGTCGACCGTGACACCGCCGAGATCGAAGAGGAGACGCCGGTAGGCGAGGGCAGTTCCGAGTGACCGGGAATACCTGAGCGCCCGAATCAGCAGGTCCTCAATGAGCGCGTCCATCCGGTCAAGTGTCTGTGCTACGACGTCGATATGGTAACTCGCACACTCGTCCCGAATCAGTTCCAACCGTCCTTAGGCCACACAGAGTGGGTTCCGCGCTCTTGTGTAGAGCTGCGGAAAGACGATTTGACATTTTGAATCACCGCCGTTGTCCGGCGATCTGGCCCCAGCTAGCGTACCCAATTCGCTGCTGGGTGTAAGTGAGTGACATCTTTCCGCGTTTCTACATAAGAGCGGGGTTCCGTAAATCGTGGCTGACGATGCTGGCGAACTCTTCCAAACGCTCGTTCTGTCGTTACAATTTTTCTTCGTACTCTTTCTGCTCAGTAATGTTGGTGGCGATGCCACAGGTGGCGTATACGG
>NZ_SGTV01000124.1:0-475 GCF_005435035.1 Halorubrum sp. SD690R
GGTGCCACCGCCCGAGCAATGAGCCTCGAACTCACGGCACCCGCCCCCGAGGAGCCATCCGTCGCCGCCGACGGCACCTGGCTCGAATGTATCGCGTGCGGCGCGCAGTTCGCGCCGTTCGAGGACGTTCGGTACACCTGCGACGACTGCGACGGCCTCCTCGAAGTCCGCTACGCGTCCCCGCCGACCTGGGACGACTTCGAGGGCCGCGGCGTCTGGCGCTACAACGCCGCGCTCCCCTTCGAGGAGGGCGTCTCGCTCCCCGAGGGCGCGACGCCGCTCCACGAGGTACCCCGCCTCGAAGCCGACGTGGGCGTCGAGACGCTCCGCGTCAAACACGAGGGGATGAACCCCACCGGCTCGTTCAAGGACCGCGGCATGACCGTCGGCGTCCGCGTGGCGAAGGAACTCGGCGTCGGCCGCCTCGCCTGCGCCTCGACCGGCAACACCTCCGCGGCGCTCGCCGCCTACGGCG
>NZ_SGTV01000125.1:0-474 GCF_005435035.1 Halorubrum sp. SD690R
GTTGTCATATGCGCTTCTTGAGACCATAAATAGATACTCCAACTCTGTGCGAATGAATTGCTGGATCGCTGCATTAAGATCTGAAAGATCTGACTGGTAGTATGCGACTTTTGATAATACCGTGGCTAAATTTCTGATGTCATCTAGTAGACTCGGCATAAGACCCATAATATTTGGGAAGGAAAGATGTTGATAATAAACATCAAAAAATTGCAAATTTATGTCTGTCTCTGGGTTCTCTGGCTCTTTCCCGAAGTACACACTAGTAATTGGTTCACTTTTGACAAAACTCAGTTCGCCATCTTGGTTTGGTATATACGTTATCCAGTCTTCATCATCCAGGAATTCTGGGAGTGCATCATTTTCATAGTCTGGATCATATATTATTCCAGATGGAATCGCACGACCATATAATTCTGTGGTGATCGGTAGTTTTTGTTCAACCTCAGAAGTGTCAATTCCTCTCTTCATTAT
>NZ_SGTV01000126.1:0-473 GCF_005435035.1 Halorubrum sp. SD690R
GTAGAGGATGTCCTCCCACTCGGTCCCGTGGAGGTCGCCCCACTGCTCCAGCGGCGGGTGGAAGCGAATCTCGTCGAGGCCCGCTTCGGAGAGGCGGCGCATGTTCTCGCGGCCGCCGGGGATACCGGTGTAGAGGTGCGTGTGGTGGTCCTCGCCGAACTCGTCTTTCAGCAGTTCCAGATAGTGACAGGTCCGGTCGAGTACTTCCTGGGGTTCGCCACCTGTAATCGAGGTGCCCAGCGCGCTCATGCGCTTGGCTTCCTCGATAACGTCAGCGTCATCCTCGACGGGCCGCTCGTTGGCGTACATCTGGGTGACGTTCTTGCGGTTTTCCCCGAGGGGACAGTAGAAGCAGTCTCGCTGGTCGCAGTAGCCGTAGACGAACAGCACCATCTTGCCGCCTTTGGCGCACTGTTCGCAGCCCTCGGAAATCATTGTCTCTAGCCACCGCTCCCAGCGGGAAAAAGCGTGCG
>NZ_SGTV01000127.1:0-473 GCF_005435035.1 Halorubrum sp. SD690R
CTAGAAGTTGAAGGCGAATCCGACGGTGATGAGACGTACGAATACGCCGGCGAGTGGGAAGTCCAAATCATCCACACGCCCTCAGAGTCGATCCTACTCGACACGACCGTCGACGTCGAGTAACGCGTCGACCTCGCAGTCTTCTTTCAGTCCAACGCTCGACCGCGAAAGAGATCCATCCTCGCACACCCCACAGACTCACCGCTCGGCCTCGTCCACGCGCCCGACGAGCACCCAGAAGCCGACCGCGAACAGGACGACCCCGGGGACCATCGCCCCGGGGCCGAACGCCTCGACGGCGTCGATCCCGTCGCCCTGATACACGACGCCCGACGGTCGCACGAGGGGCATCCCCCAGATCGCCGCGGCGTACAGCGACTCGTACAGCGTCACGGCCGCGCCGGCGGTCAGGAGCGCCCACCGGACGCCGGTCCGGGAGACGGCCACCGAGTACCGCATCGTGAGGATCCCGG